>NZ_JBQQBZ010000019.1:0-128050 GCF_052245655.1 Streptomyces sp. 4N509B | reverse complement strand
CCGCCAGCACTCCGGCCCCCACGCCCACCGTGCGGTGCCGCCTCAGTGGTACGTGGGGTCGTCGTTCGAGTCGTAGACCACCCAGCCGCCGGGGTCGTATCCCACGATGTGGGGCGGGCCGGCCGACTCGACCTCGGATATCCCCGCCGCCATGAAGTACCCGGCTTCGAGGACGGCCTCCACCGTCTCGCCGCCGTACGTCACGGTGACGCGATCGACCTCGGGGGAGACGAGGCCGAAGTCCGCCCAGCGGAAGGGCAGCTCCCACTCCCCCATCATCGGACCGTAGTACCGGCTGGCGTTGGGGTCCGGGTACACCGGCAGGCCGTTGTCCAGGGTCAGCGAACCGACCGAGGACTGCACGCCCTGGCTGCCGCTGGCCCGGTCGGCGCAGACCAGCTGGACCTGCGGGTCCGCCTCGGCGTCCTCGCTCACGGCGAGCACCCGCGTCATCGGCTCGACGCCGCTGTTCTCGTCGCCCTGGTTGATCCAGGCGAAGAGGATGCGCAGATCCTCGGGCGCCACGTCGGAGGGGCCCGGGGGCTCGACGGGTCCGCTGCTCTCCCCCTCCGGGATCTCGGGGAAGCCGCCGTCCAGCTCCACCGGGAACTCCTCCAGGCAGCGCTCCAGCGAGGTGTTGGCCTGCTCCAGCGTGATGCCGTCCAGCAGCTGGCGCTCCGGGTCGGACGGGCCCTGCGCGCCCTCGGGGGTGGTCGGGGACGGCCGGCTCTGCTCCTCCTGCTCGCCGCCGGAGGGCGCGGCGGGCGCCGTGAGGTCCGACTCGTCCTCGCCGCCGGGCCAGAGGTTTCCGCTGGCCAGGGTGGCGGCGGGGACGGCGGCGGCCATCACGGCGGCACCGGCGCCCAGCGCGATCCTGCCGCGGCGGCGGGCGGCACGGCCCTGCCGGACGATCGAGGCGTACGGCGTGGCGCGCGGGGCGAAGCCGTCGGCGTGCTCGGCGAGCAGGTGGCGCAGCTCCGCCTCGACGGCGGACTCGCCCCCGCCGTCGGGGTCGAACGGACTGGTCATGTCAGGCATGAGAGATCCCTCCTCGGCCGGCGAACGCGCCGGCTCGGGGCGACAACGGTCTGGTGGTGTGAGGAGTGGTGCAGAGGGCCGGTCCGCGTCCGGTCCGCGCCCGGTCAGGGGCTGGTGGCCGCGGCGGGGACCGCCTGGAGGACCGATCTGAGCTTCGACAGCGCCTTCGCCGCCTGGCTCTTGACCGTCCCGACCGAGCAGCCCAGGGTCTGGGCGACCTCCGCCTCCGAGAGGTCCTCCCAGTACCGCAGGACCACGACCGCGCGCTGGCGGCGTGGCAGCCCTGCGAGTGCCGAGGCGAGCAGGGCACGCTGGTCGGCACGGGCCATGTCGTCCTGGGTGGCCGCGACGTCGGGTGGCACGTCCGTCAGGTGCTCGGGGACGCGCCGCTTGCGGAAGCGGTCCCTGTCGCAGCTCACGAGGATCTTCCGGACGTAGGCGTCAGGGCTGTCGCTGCGGCGCACGCGGTGCCACGAGCGATAGGCCTTGGCCAGGGCGGTCTGCGTGAGGTCCTCCGCGAGGTGTCTGTCACCCGTGAGGAGATACGCGATCCGCATCAGCTTCGCCCACCTGCCGCGGACGAACTCCTGGAAGTCTTCTTCGTCTTGTGCCTTCATCTGTCTGGGGCACCCCCTCACCCTCCTGACCACCACCCCGCGCGATTCGGTTGCCCGCCCGGTGGGCCTGGATTCGCCGCCGCCCCCAGCCTCCCCCACACCCCTGACAACCCGCTGCCCCGGTCGTCGCCGCGCCCGTCGCCGGCCGGGGTCGAGCCGTCCGCGAGCCCGCCCCGCAGACAGACCACTACACGCGTAGATATGCTGGTGTGGTGACCATGTTGGAGCTGAGGGACCTCGGAGACCTGGCGGACGTGACCGCCTCCGACGGCGCGTTGCGCCGCTTCCTGCACGGCCTGCCGGGTGTCGACGCCGTCGGCCTGGAGTCCCGCGCCGCGGCGCTCGGGACGCGGTCGATCAAGACCACGGCCAAGGCCCACGCCATCGACCTCGCCATCTCGATGATCGACCTGACGACGCTGGAGGGAGCGGACACCCCGGGCAAGGTGCGGGCGCTGTGCGCCAAGGGCGCCAGACCCGATCCCGTCGACGCCGGCGTGCCCCGCGTCGCCGCCGTCTGTGTCTATCCGGACATGGTGCCCGTCGCCCGCGAGACCCTCCGGTCCGCCGGCGCCTCCGACATCGCGGTGGCCTCGGTGGCCACGGCCTTCCCCGCCGGCCGCGCGTCCCGTTCCGTCCGGCTCGCCGACGCCCGCGAGGCGGTCGAGGCCGGCGCGGACGAGGTGGACATGGTCATCGACCGGGGCGCCTTCCTCTCCGGCCGGTACCTGAAGGTCTTCGAGGAGATCAGCGCCGTGCGCGAGGTGTGCGCGGGCCGGGCGCACCTGAAGGTGATCCTGGAGTGCGGCGAGCTCAGCACGTACGACGCCATCCGCCGCGCCTCCTGGCTGGCGATGCTCGCCGGCGCCGACTTCGTCAAGACCTCCACGGGGAAGGTCGCCGTCAACGCCACGCCCGCGAACACGCTGCTCATGCTGGAGGCGGTGCGGGACTTCCGCGCCGCCACGGGCCGCCAGGTCGGCGTCAAGCCCGCCGGCGGCATCCGCACCAGCAAGGACGCGATCAGGTACCTGGTGCTGGTGAACGAGACGGCGGGCGAGGACTGGCTGAGCCCGGACTGGTTCCGGCTCGGGGCCTCCAGCCTGCTCAACGACCTGCTCATGCAGCGCCAGAAGCTGCGCACCGGAGCGTACTCCGGACCCGACTACGTCACGGTGGACTGAGGTGGACTGACCCATGCCGGACGCCAAGCCAGACGCCAGGCCGGACGCCAGGCCGGACGCCAGGCCGGACAAGAGGCCGGCCAGGCGGAACGCCAGAGCCGCCGCCAAGCCGGAGGACCAGCCGGACACCGCGCGCGACACCCAGCGGGAGGCCCAGCAGGAGCCCCAGCGGTCCGACGCCGCGACGGGCACCGGCCCCGCCGGCCGCCCCGGTGACCTCTTCTCCTACGCCCCCGCGCCCGAGTCCCGCGCCGTCGCCGACCTCGCCCCCTCCCACGGCCTCTTCATCGGCGGCTCGTTCCGGGACGCGGCCGACGGCCGCGTGCTCAAGACGATCTCCCCCGCCTCCGAGGAGGTCCTCTCCGAGGTGGCCCACGCCGGCTCCGAGGACGTGGACGCCGCCGTGCGGGCGGCGCGCGACGCGTTCCCCGCCTGGTCGGCGCTGCCGGGCCGGGAGCGCGCGAAGTACCTCTTCCGCCTGGCGCGCCTGATCCAGGAGCGCTCGCGCGAGCTGGCCGTGCTGGAGTCGCTGGACAACGGCAAGCCGATCCGCGAGTCCCGCGACGTCGACCTGCCGCTCGTCGCCGCGCACTTCTTCTACTACGCGGGCTGGGCCGACAAGCTCCCCCACGCCGGCTTCGGCCCGGACCCGCGCCCGCTCGGCGTGGCCGGGCAGGTCATCCCGTGGAACTTCCCGCTGCTGATGCTGGCGTGGAAGATCGCCCCCGCCCTCGCCTGCGGCAACACGGTGGTCCTCAAGCCCGCCGAGACGACGCCGCTGACCGCGTTGCGCTTCGCCGACATCTGCCGCCAGGCGGACCTGCCGCCCGGCGTCGTCAACATCGTGACGGGCGACGGCGCCACGGGAGCGGCCCTGGTCTCCCACCCCGGCGTCGACAAGGTGGCCTTCACCGGCTCCACGGAGGTCGGCCGCGAGATCGCGCGGGCGGTGGCCGGCACCCGCAAGCGCCTGACCCTGGAGCTCGGCGGCAAGGCGGCGAACATCGTCTTCGACGACGCCCCCCTGGACCAGGCGGTCGAGGGCGTCGTCAACGGCATCTTCTTCAACCAGGGCCACGTCTGCTGCGCCGGATCCCGCCTGCTGGTGCAGGAGTCGATCGCCGAGGAGCTGCTCGCGGCGCTGAAGCGGCGGATGGCGACGCTCCGCGTGGGTGACCCGTTGGACAAGAACACCGACATCGGCGCGGTCAACTCGGCCGCCCAGCTCGCCCGCATCACCGAGCTGGCGGAGGCCGGGGAGGCCGAGGGCGCGGAACGCTGGTCGCCGGCCTGCGAGCTGCCCTCCTCCGGCTTCTGGTTCGCGCCCACCCTCTTCACGGGCGTCTCGCAGGCCCACCGCATCGCGCGCGAGGAGATCTTCGGCCCCGTGCTGTCCGTGCTGACCTTCCGCACCCCCGAGGAGGCCGTGGCGAAGGCGAACAACACGCCCTACGGCCTGTCGGCCGGCATCTGGACGGAGAAGGGCTCGCGGATCCTGTGGC
This sequence comes from Streptomyces sp. 4N509B, assembly GCF_052245655.1. NCBI lineage: Bacteria > Bacillati > Actinomycetota > Actinomycetes > Kitasatosporales > Streptomycetaceae > Streptomyces > Streptomyces sp. 4N509B. The sequence goes on along the minus strand of NZ_JBQQBZ010000019.1, from coordinate 123,709 downwards.
TGGCCTCCCGGCTGCGGGCGGGCGTGGTCTGGTCCAACACCTTCAACCGCTTCGACCCCACCTCGCCCTTCGGCGGGTTCAAGGAGTCCGGATACGGCCGCGAGGGTGGCCGCCACGGTCTGGGGGCGTACCTCGATGTCTGAGAGGTCAGAGATGACGGCACGGCCGCCGCGGCTGCGCGTGTACAAGACGTACAAGCTCTTCGTGGGCGGGAAGTTCCCGCGCTCGGAGAGCGGACGGGTGTACGAGGTGACCGACGAGAACGGCGGCTGGCTGGCCAACGCGCCGCTCGCCTCCCGCAAGGACGCCCGTGACGCCGTCGTGGCGGCGCGGAAGGCGTTCCCCGGCTGGTCGGGCGCGACGGCGTACAACCGCGGCCAGATCCTCTACCGCGTCGCCGAGATGCTCCAGGACCGCCGCGAGCAGTTCGTCGCCCACGGCGCCTCCGACGCCGAGGTGGACGCGGCGATCGACCGGTGGGTGTGGTACGCGGGCTGGTCGGACAAGGTGGCCCAGGTCGCCGGCGCGGCCAACCCGGTCGCCGGACCGTACTTCAACCTCTCCACCCCGGAGCCGACCGGCGTCGTCGCCGTCCTCGCGCCCCGGGACGCGCCGCTGCTCGGCCTGGTCTCGGTCCTCGCCCCGGTGATCGTCACGGGGAACACGGTGGTCGTCGTCGCCAGCGAGACGGCGCCGCTGCCGGCCTTGACCCTCGGCGAGGTGCTGGCCACCTCCGACGTGCCGGCCGGCGTGGTCAACATCCTCTCCGGACGCCTCGCGGAGCTCGCCCCGCCGCTCGCCGCCCACCAGGACGTCAACGCGCTCGACCTCACGGGCGCCGCGGGCGAGCCGACGCTGGCGGCGGAGTGGGAGGCGGCGGCGGCCGGCACGCTGAAGCGGGTCCGCCGGCCGGCGGTCGACCCCGGGGCGGAGGACTGGGCGGCGGACCCGGGCACGGGGCGGCTGCTGGCCTTCCTGGAGACGAAGACGGTGTGGCACCCGATGGGTGCCTGAACGAGCCGGCGCCCGGTCCGGCCCGCCCCCTTCCGACGCCGCGCTCGGCCTCACACTCGACGCCTCTCACTCGACGCCTCGCACTCGGCCCCGCGCCGCGACAGGAAACGGCGCGGGGCCCCGTCGAACCCCCCGGTCGACTGGACCCCGCGCCTCCCCCGCTCCCCCGTTCCCCGTATCCCCCGGTCTCCCCTCGGGTTTCCCCCGCTTTTCCCCCGTTCCCCCCGCTTTCCCCCGTTCCCCCACTCTCCCCCGGTTCTCAGGCGACCAGTTCGCCGAAGCACTCCTCCTGGTCACGACCGAGACTGAGCGCCTCGTCCTCGCGGAGCCGGCGCAGCGTGCGCCAGATGCTGCTCTTGACGGTGCCGACGCTGATGTTGAGCGTGTCGGCGATCTCCGGGTCGGTCCGGCCCTCGTAGTACCGCAGCACGAGCATCGTCCGCTGCTGCTCGGGCAGGCGGGCGAGCGCCTGCCACAGCACGGTCCTCAGCTCGGTGCCGCGCATCGTGTCCTGTTCGCCCGGCGACTCCGGCAGCTCCTCGGTCGGGTACTCGTTGAGCCGCCGCCGACGCCAGGCACTGATGTGCAGGTTTGTCATGGTTCGCCGCAGGTATCCGCCCAGGGCGGCCTTGTCGGCGATCCGGTCCCAGGCCCGGTAGGTGGAGAGCAACGCGCTCTGCAGCAGGTCCTCCGCCTCGTGCCGGTCACCGGTCAGGTGGTAGGCCGTGGCGTACAGGGAGGCGCGACGCTCACGCACGTAGGCGGTGAACTCCGCTTCCGTGCCCCCCTGGCGCCGCGCACCCCCGTTCTCCCTGTACGTACCGGTCCCCCCGCTGTTCCCCCCGGCACCCACCGTTCCCCCGTGAGCTCCCCCGTTCCCCCGGGGTCCCCCCTGGTGGGCCCCCGCCCCCGTGGGACCGACGGCCGTCAGGTGCGACGGCCGCTGGTGCCCGATGCCGCGGCGACCCCCGAGCCTTCCCGCGACACCAGCCTTCTCCCCACAGCGGACGGGAACCACCGGAGTGTTGATGAGCGTCGTAGCGGTCGCCGTGGTGGAGATGCCGTTCCGTACGCCCATGTCCCGCTCCCCCTCGTGGAGTTCGTCCGCGTGTTGCCTGTCGGGTGAATCCGCTGCGGAATACAGTGCACGGCCAGTTTCATCGCCGAGTCCCCCGACTGTCACAGCGGTGTCACAGGGGCCCGTCCGTCTTCTCGGGCGAGACGGTCGAACTCCGGACGGTCCATGCGCAAGAATGGCCCGCGTGGCTTTCCTGTTGCTGATCGAGGACGACGAGGCGGTACGCACGGCGCTTGAGATGAGCCTGACCCGCCAGGGTCACCGCGTGGTGACCGCCCCGACCGGCGAGGACGGGCTGAAGCTGCTGCGCGAGCAGCGCCCCGACCTCATCGTGTTGGACGTCATGCTGCCCGGCATCGACGGCTTCGAGGTGTGCCGCCGCATCCGTCGCACCGACCAGCTGCCCATCATCCTGCTCACCGCGCGTAGCGACGACATCGACGTGGTGGTGGGCCTGGAGTCGGGCGCCGACGACTACGTGGTGAAGCCCGTGCAGGGGCGGGTGCTGGACGCCCGGATCCGGGCGGTGATGCGCCGCGGCGAGCGCGACGCTCACGACTCGGCCACCTTCGGCAACATCGTCATCGACCGCGCCGCCATGACGGTCACGAAGAACGGCACCGACCTCCAGCTGACCCCCACGGAGCTGCGGCTGCTGCTGGAGCTGAGCCGCCGTCCCGGCCAGGCCCTCTCGCGGCAGCAGCTGCTGCGCCTGGTGTGGGAGCACGAGTACCTCGGCGACTCCCGCCTCGTCGACGCCTGCGTGCAGCGGCTGCGCGCGAAGGTGGAGGACGTGCCCTCCTCCCCCAAGCTCATCAGGACGGTCCGCGGCGTGGGCTATCGGCTCGACGCGCCCTCGTGACCCGTGACGGCGACGGCGGGACGCGAGAGGACATCGTGGAGTGAGTGACGGACCAACCGTGGCCGAGAGCGTGCCGGGCCAGAGCCGGGCACGGTACGCGGCACGGCCCGACGCACGGCGCGGGACGCGGCGCGACGGCGACCGCGCGGGCGTCGGGGGCCCCGGGCCCGGCGGCGCGCCGGGCGAGGACTCCGCCCGCCCGGAGGAGGACGACCGCCGCTGCGTGAAGAGCCGGCTGCGCAGCGTGCTGCGGCTGACGAGCCTGCGCCTGCGGCTGGTCACCGTCTTCGCGCTGGTGGCGCTGGTGGCGGCCGTCTCCGTCGCCGGGATCGCGTACTGGCTCAACCGCGACGCCGTGCTCACCCGGGCGCAGAACGCCGCGCTCAGCGACTTCAAGCAGTCCCTCGGCAACAACGCCGGCGTGCTGCCCGAGGACTACAGCTGCGACGACCTGCGCGGCATGGCCACCGCCATGTCCAACACCACGCAGAACTACCACGTGCTGCTCTACGACGAGAACGTCAGCGAGCCGCTGGCCGCGGGCGACGGCGTCGACGCGGTGTGCACGGCCGAGTCCAACCCCGAGCTCTTCCACCGGGGCATGGTGCCGTCCTCCCTGACGGAGGCCGTGCTGGAGCCGCGCGGCGACAGCGGCAACGGCCCCACCTACCACCTGTACTGGCAGCGGGTCTCCTTCCACGGCGACCCGTACCTCGTCGCCGGATCGAAGGTGGTGGGCGGCGGCCCGACGGGGTACATGCTGGCCTCGCTCGCCGCCGAGCGCGACGACCTGAACTCCCTGGCCTGGTCGCTCGGCATCGCCACCGCGCTCGCGGTGATCAGCTCGGTGCTCCTCGCGCAGGCCGCCGCCACCACCGTGCTCCGCCCGGTGCAACGGCTGAGCGACGCGGCCAGGCGCCTCGGCGAGGGCAAGCTCGACACCCGCCTGGAGGTGCGGGGTGCCGACGAGCTGGCGGAGCTGACCCGCTCGTTCAACAGCGCCGCCGCCTCGTTGGAGCAGCGGGTGGAGGAGCTGAGCGAGCGCGAGGAGGCCAGCCGCCGGTTCGTCGCGGACATGTCGCACGAGCTGCGGACCCCGATGACCGCGATCACCGCCGTCACCGAGGTGCTGGAGGAGGAGGCGGACAACCTCGACCCCATGATCGCGCCCGCCGTGCGGCTGGTGGTCAGCGAGACCCGGCGGCTGAACGTCCTGGTCGAGAACCTGATGGAGGTCACCCGCTTCGACGCCCGCACCGCGCGGATCGTGCTGGACGACGTGGACATCGCCGACCAGGTCACGGCCTGCATCGACGACCGGGCGTGGCTGGACGCGGTGGAGCTGGACGCGGAGCGGGGCATCATCGCCCGCGTCGACCCCCGGCGGCTGGACGTGATCCTCGCCAACCTCATCGGCAACGCCCTCAAGCACGGCGGCGCGCCGGTGCGGGTCTCGGTGAGGGAGGAGGAGAACGACGGCCGCCACGAGGTGGTGATCGAGGTCTCCGACGAGGGTCCCGGCATACCCGAGAAGGTACTGCCGCACGTCTTCGACCGGTTCTACAAGGCGAGCGCCTCCCGGCCGCGGTCCGACGGCAGCGGCCTCGGCCTGTCCATCGCCCTGGAGAACGCGCACCTGCACAACGGCGACATCAGCGCGAGCAACGCGCCGGGCGGCGGCGCGGTCTTCACGCTCCGCCTCCCCCGCGAGCCGGACGCGCCGGACGGCGACGGGGACGTGGAGGGGCTGGACGGGCTCGACGGGGTCGACGAGGTCGGGGTCGGGATCGAGGTCGACGACGGGGGCGATGACCGGGACGGCGGGCGCGCAGGCGGGCCCGTCACCGGGGAGGGAGCCTCATGACGCGGACACGTCGCCGGATAGGACACATACCCCCGACGCGCCGCGCGCACGGCGCCGGGCGGAGCCGGCCCCCGGCCATCGGGACGGGAGCGGTCGTCGTGGGCCTCGCGGGCCTGGTGGCCCTGGCGGGTGTCTCCGCCTGCGGGATCAGGGGCACGGAGCTGCCGGTCGACGGCGGCCCAGCCCCGACGCGCGCCACCTGCGACGCCCCGGCCGTGCCCTCCAGCGGTGAACCGACCAGAGACCGGGACGACGGCACCGAGATCTACCTGGTCTGCGGCTCGCAGGTGCAGCCCGTCGAGCGGAAGCTCCGCATGACCATCCCCACCGACACCGGCGTGCTCGCCGAGACGCTGCTCGACCAGCTCCAGCAGGGGCCCGGACGGGAGGAGAGGACGGCGGGCTTCCTCACCGAGGTGCCGTCGACGCTCGCCGTCTCGGTCGCGAGCCCCGCCACCGCCGACTCGCTGCCGGTGCTGCGGCTCAGCCAGGGCCCCGGTGACCTCCCGGCGCCCGCGCTCCGCCAGCTCATCTGCACCTTCGCCAACGCCGACGGCATCGGCAACGGCGACTCCGTGGTCCTCAGCGGCCCGCCGGGCTCGTCGAGCGAGCGGCCGAAGTCGTACCTGTGCAGCATCGCCGCCCGCACCGCGCCGACGGCCACGCACGGCCACGGGGTGGGGTGAGGCCCGTCACCCGGGCCGACGAGCGGAACCACCCCCACCGCCCATGGCGTCCTGGTTACCGTGCGGCAACATCCAGCGGGCTCGGTCGGGCCCATCGGGCCGGCGGGCGGGAAGGGTGGTCCCTCCCTCCCCGGCGGGAGCGGCCATCCCCCGGTACGTGAGGTCCCCGCGAGAGTACGGGTGGCGGCGCTGGTTCTCCTGGCCGTCCACCTCGCCCTCGTCGGCTGGCTCTCCCTGCGTCCGCTGTCGGTGCTGTGGGTCTCGCCCGCGAACCTGGAGCCGTTCCACACCATCAGAACCGACCTCGACCGCGGCCCCGTGGCGGCGCTGCGCGGCCTGGCCGCCGGCACCCTGCGGCTGGCGCCGCTGGGGCTGCTGCTGCCGCTGCTCAGCCGGCGGCTGGGTGGCGGGCGGTTCGCGTCCTTCTGCCGGACGGTCGCGGTGGGGGCGGTGCTCGCGCTCCTCATCGAGTTCGCGCAGAGCCTGACGTCGAGCCGCGTCGCCGACGTCGACTCGGCCATCCTCAACACCCTCGGGGTCGCGCTCACGCACCTGGCCGGCTACGGCTGCCTGCGGGCGGTGATCCTGGACGACCCCGCGCGCCTGCGGCTGCGGCTGCGGCTGCGGCAGGGCGCACGCCTGGTGGGTCGACGGGCACGGGGCGGCGGTGGCACGCAGCCGCGCGGCACCGTGCTGCACCGCCGGGGGCTCGGCCGCGGGCAGGGTCGGGCCGGCGGGCCGGCGGCGCCGGCCGAGCACGCGGAGCCGGGGGCGCGCGGCGTGCGCCACGCCCGGAGTCGGATCCGTGACCGAGGCCGGGACCGCGGCCGCTCGGCGGAGTGGCCCACGGACTCCCCGGGCCCCGTCCCCGCACACAACGGCGCCGCGCCCCACGCGGTGCGGGGCGCGGCGCTGTCGCGCTGACGTGCTGTCGCGGGAGACGGTCCGCGGGTCAGCCGCCCACGAGGTCCGTGACCGGCAGGCCGCCGAGCAGCCCGGACGTGGCCTCGCCGAGGGCGTCGGACGACGAGAGGCCCTGCGTGGTGTGGGAGAGGGTGTCGTCGGCCAGCGGGAGCTTGTCCGCGCCGGCGACGAGGTCGGTGCCGGCCTTCAGGATCTCGCCGCTCCCGCCCGGCAGGTTCTCGGCGGTGTCGTCCAGGGGCAGGGTCCGCACCACGTCGGAGGCGGTCCGCTGGACGCCGTCGGTGACGGCGGCGTTGGCGGCGCCCGAGCCGACGGCGGCGAGGGCGGCGCCGAGGGCGGTGACACCGAGCGTCTTGATGGTCGCGTGCTTCATCGCTAACCAGTCCTTGAGCTGAGAGTGCTTGAGTGGGGTTTTCCGCACCGAGTTCTTCAGGGTTCTTCAGGATTTCGAGCGGCGAGGCGACCGTAGCCAGTGGCACGGCGGCGTCGCAATGAATCGAAAAACGCGCCGTTGTTCGTGACCCGCCCGGCCCAACGCGGCCCGCCGCGGCGCGGCCCCGTGGACCCGGCGCCTCATCCCCCCTGGTCACGCCGGCTACCGGGGCGAGACCGTGAACCGACTCGCGGTGGGCGGCGTCGAGAATCGCTCCCGGTGGGACTCACACGCGACCGCACGACGTTCGCCGGAAAGAATGAACGCGAGGATCGCGGGATTGACCGTCAACGGAAGAGCCACTCGGCGCGGAGTTCCGCGTAGCCGGGCTTGATCACGTCGTTGATCATGGCCAGCCGCTCGTCGAACGGGATGAAGGCGGACTTCATCGCGTTGACCGTGAACCACTGGATGTCGTCCAGGGTGTAGTGGAACGCCGCCACGAGGTGTTCGAACTCCGCGCTCATGCTCGTGCCGCTCATCAGCCGGTTGTCCGTGTTGACGGTGGCGCGGAAGCGCAGCCGCCGCAGCAGACCGATGGGGTGCTCGGCGTAGGAGGCGGCGGCGCCGGTCTGGAGGTTGGAGCTCGGGCACAGCTCCAACGGGACGCGCTTGTCGCGCACGTACGCCGCCAGCCGTCCCAGGCGGACCGTGCCGTCCTCGGCCACCTCGATGTCGTCGATGATCCGCACGCCGTGCCCGAGGCGGTCGGCGCCGCACCACTGGAGCGCCTGCCAGATCGAGGGCAGGCCGAACGCCTCCCCGGCGTGGATGGTGAAGTGGTTGTTCTCCCGCTTGAGGAACTCGAAGGCGTCCAGGTGCCGGGTGGGGGGGTACCCGGCCTCCGCTCCGGCGATGTCGAAGCCGACGACGCCCTGGTCCCGGTACCGGTTGGCGAGTTCGGCGATCTCCAGCGCGCGGGCGGCGTGCCGCATCGCCGTGAGCAGCGCGCCGACGCGGATACGGCGCCCGACGGCCAGCGCGCGCCGTTCGCCCTCGCGGAAGCCCTCGTTGACCGCCTCGACGACGTCCGCGAGGTCGAGGCCGCCGTCCAGGTGCTGCTCGGGCGCGTACCGCACCTCGGCGTAGACGACGCCGTCGGCGGCGAGGTCCTCGACGCACTCGGCCGCCACGCGGACCAGCGCCTCGCGGCTCTGCATCACCGCGCAGGTGTGGGTGAACGTCTCCAGGTACCGCTCCAGCGAGCCGGAGTCGGCCGCCTCCCTGAACCAGCGGCCCAGGGCCTCGGGCTCGGTCTCCGGCAGCGCGTCGTGGCCCTGGTCGCGGGCGAGTTCGACGATGGTGGCGGGGCGCAGGCCGCCGTCGAGGTGGTCGTGGAGCAGGACCTTGGGCGCGCGGCGGATCTGCTCGGGCGTCGGTGGCGGCGGGTCGGGGAGAGTCACGGCACCACGCTAGCCGTTGCGGGCGGCGCCCTTCGGCCGCCCCTGCGGTCGCCCTCCCGGAGCGCGGTACCGCGGTCCTGTGATCAGCGCCACCGCCCCTTGCCATCCGGTAATGAAAACGATTATCGTCTCTCACGGCTGCCTCACTTCATCGCGTTCTCCTCAAGAGAGGTCTGCCGTGCGGATGTCCAGACCCACCCGCCCCCTCGCCCGCGCCCTGTCCGTCGCCGGCGGGATCGCCGCCACGCTGTCCTGCGCCGTGCTGGTCACCCCGGCCGCCGCCCTCCAGCCGACCGAGCTGTCCCGGGGTCACGTCGACGTCCTCGGCGTGGAGTTGACGGACGGCGCGTTCCACGTCCATGTCCACGACGAGGTCAACGGGGTGGAGTACGAGCCGTCCGACGTCGTCCTGCGGGTGTCCCCGGCCGCCGCCCACACCGTGCCGTCCGGCACGTGCCACGCCTTCCTCGGCGCGCCGGGCGACACCGTCCACCGGCTGCCCGAGGTCGAGAACCCCGAGCTGCTGTGGCCGGGCCTCTCCGCCCACATCGAGGACGGGGTGCTGGCCGGCGACGAGCTGACGGTGTCCCTGACGGCCGTCAGCGGCCCCGGCGACGTCAGCGTGTACGCCAACAGCCTGTGCCCCGCCGACACCCGGATCCTCGACAGCGGCGACGGCCTCGACGGCGAGGACGCCGCCACGCTGGACGCCCACGACCACCTGCACGCCAACTGGGCCTTCACCGAGCCCGGTGACTACGCCCTGACGTTCACCGTCACGGGAACCCTCGCCGACGGGACCGAGGTTCCGCCCGCCACGGCGGAGCTCGCCGTCTCCGTCGGCTAGGCGGCACAGGCAAGCGGGGCCGGGGCGCGCGGGAGCGCGCGCCCCGGCGCCCCGCACGCCTGTCCCCATGCCCCGCGTCGGGGCCGCGGTCCTCCCCGGGAGGCAGCCACCGCCGGCCCCGGCGCGGTTCCGCCGCGCGCCCCCCTCTCTTCGCCTCTCTTCCCTCTTTCTCCGGCCTCTTTATCTCCGGCCGCCCGTGAGGAGCACTTCATGCCATCCCTGAGACGACTGCTCGCCGCGTCGCTGACCGGGGCGACGGCCTGGGCGACGGCGCTGTCGCCGGCGGTCGCCGCGGCCCCGACCGCCGAGACCACGGCCCCCGGGGACGACGGCCGCGTCGTGCTGTCCTCGGGGCACCTGGACCTGGCCGCCCGGCTGACCACCGACGGGCGGCTGGAGTTCGCGATCAAGGACGGCACGGCCGGCGGCGAGGCGGTGTGGCGCGACCCCCACGACGTCGTCCTGCACTTCGACGCCCGGCACGCGTGGGAGATCCCCGACGCCCCCGACGGGGTGGTCCCCCACCAGCTGGGGCGGGCCGGTGACACGGTGTGGACGGACCGCGGCGTCACCCACGACTCCTCGCTGCTGTGGCCGGGCTGGAACACCGAGGAGGTGCTGCCCGCGGACCTGGTCGACGGTGGCTCGGTGACGGCGGACTTCGCGGAGGTCACGGGCCCCGACGGCTTCCACCTGGGTGGATGGGCCGACGATCCGCAGCTCGGCACGGTCATCCGGCTCGACGTCGACGGCACGAGGCCGGAGCCCGGCGCGGTCGAGCTGCGGCCGAACACCCACGCGCACCCGCTGTGGTTCTTCACCGCCGAGGGGGTCCACCGGATCGGGCTCCAGATGAGCGCGACGCTGGCATCGGGTCAACGCGTCAGCGACGTGGGGACGGTGACGGCGGTGGTCGGCGACGACGTGGACCCGTGGGAGGTGGAACTGCCGGGGCCCGGGGAGCCGGGAGAGCCGGGAGAGCCCGGTGGGCCTGGCGGGCCGGAGGAACCCGGGGAGCCGGAGGAGCCTGGCGGGCCACAGGAACCCGAACAGCCGGAACAGCCCGAACAGCCCGGGAATCCAGAGGAACCGGAGGACGGGGATGCCGGGACGCCCGGCGGAACGGGCGACGCGGACGGTACGAGCGGTGCCGGCGGCGCCACGGGAGCGGGCGCGGCCGGCGCCGGACCGGGGCCGGCGGGCGGTGAGCTGGCCGCCACGGGCGGCGGCGTGGTGCCGCTGGCCCTCGGGGCTGCGCTGCTCGTCGGTGTCGGCGTCGGCGGCGCGCTGCTGCGCCGCTCGCGGCTCGGGGACGCCGCATGAGGCCCCAGGCGACACCCCGCACCGGGGCGAGCACCCGAGCCGGGGCCGGGGCCGGTGCCAGCGCCAGAGCCAGAGCCAGAGCCAGAGCCGCCGTCGCGGCCACGGCGGCCATGGCCGTCGCGGTCACCGCCTGCGGCGGCGGCACGGGGCAGGGCGACGGCGACGCGGCGCTGACCGTCTCGGCGACGACGCCGATCATCGCCGACCTCGCCTCCGTCGTCGGCGGCGACCGCGTCGCGGTCAGCTCGATCGTGCCGCACAACGGCGACCCGCACTCCTACGAGCCGAGCCCCGCCGACGCCGCCAGGGTCACCGAGGCCGACCTCGTCCTCGGCAACGGCCTGCTCCTGGAGGAGCCGGGGATCATGCGGATGGTCCACGCCAACGCCCGCGACGACGTCCCGGTCGTCGAGCTCACCGAGAACCTGGAGGAGTACGGGGGCAGCGTCATCCCGTTCGAGGAGGACCTCGGGCTCGACGTGCTGTGGCTCGGCCTGGCGGTCGAGGGCCGGGTGCCCGGCGAGGGCTCCCACGTGAGGCTGACCGCCACCGGACTTCAGGCGCCCAGCGACACCGCCGAGATGTTCGTCTACCTGACCGACACCCTCGGCGTCCCGCGGACCCACGTCGACTCCTCCGACGGCTTCGCCCCCGACACGGACACCACGACGCTGCCGCCCGAGGCACACACCCACGTCAACTGGGCGTTCACCGAACCGGGCGTCTACCGGCTGGAGCTGACCGGCCACGTCGAGACCCTCGACGGCCGGACCTCTCCCGCCGGGCGCGGCACCGTCACCTTCGCCGTGGGCGACCGGACGGCGGTGCCCGGCACCGCCACGGTGCTGGACGGCGGCCACGCCGACGTCGCGCTCCACGCCGGCACGGGAGAGCTCCGCGTCCGCCACGACGACGAGACCACCGGCGAGCGGGTCCACCACGCCGCGGACGAGGTGGTGATCGAGGTGCCCGACCGGGCCGTCGAGGCGGTGCCGGAGGGCGAGGCGTACCGCTTCCTAGGCCGCGCCGGCGAGGAGCTGTGGGTGCTGCCGCAGGCCGTCCTCGGCCAGCACGTCCACGGCGACCTCGACCCCCACGCCTGGGAGGACGTGCGGAACGCCGAGGCGTACGTGCGACACGTCGAGGAGGCGCTCAGCCAGGCCGACCCGGCCGGCGCGGCCGGCTACGCCGAGCGGGCGGAGGCGTACCTGCGGGAGCTGGACGCGCTCGACGCGCACGTCCGCGAGCGCCTCGCCACCATCCCCGAGGCGAACCGTCAGCTGATCACCACCCACGACGCGTTCGGGTACCTGGCCCGCGCCTACGGGCTGGAGGTGGCCGGCTTCGTCGTGCCCGTGCCGGGTCGGGAGCCGAGCGCGGCGGAGGTGGAGGAGCTGGGCCGGACCATCGCCGAACGGGACGTCCCCGCCGTCTTCGTCGAGCCGAACCTCGCCGCCCGCGGCGACGTGCTGCGGCAGGTCGCGGCCGACCACGACACGGACGTCTGCGTGATCTACGGCGACGCGTTCGACGACGAGGTGACGACGTACCTGGACATGATGCGGCACAACGCCGACGAGCTGGCCCGGTGCCTCGCCTGACCAGGCGAGACGTCCACACGAGAGCAATCGGAGAGGCAGGACCATGAGGACCGGACCACACGGACCACACGGACAGGGCGGACACCACGGACGCCGGCACCGCCGACGCGGGCGGCGCGCGAGCGCCGTGGCGGTCGCGGTGACGACGCTCGCCGTGGGCGGGGCGTCGACGGCGACCGCGACCGCGAGCGCCCGGGAGACGGAGACGCCGCGCGCCAGCGTCGAACTCGGCACCGAGCAGCTGACCACGGCGCCCTACCCGGGCGCGGAGCCGGGCGAGCGGGTGTGGGAGCTGGCGATGCCCGAGCCGGCGGACGGCCCGGTGACGCTGACCGCGCTGGCGGGCCCCGCCCCCGTCGCCGTCTACGAGGCGGCCGGCGGCGAGCTGGTGCTCCCACCGGGCGAGGAGCTCCCGGCCGACGGCCTGACGCTGGCGGGGGGCGCGGACGAGGTCCGGTGGGCCTTCGCCGAACCCGGCGCCTACGAGATGGCGCTGACCGACGCCGAGGGCCGCGCCACCGCGTACGAGGTGCTGGTCACCGCACCCACGCAGGCCGGAGAGCAGCAGCCTGCCGCCGCCACCGAACGGGTCGTGCTGGACGAGGGCCACGTCGACCTCGCCGCCCGCGTGCTCGACGGCGAGTTGCAGCTCCAGATCAAGGACGGCACGGTGCCGGGCGAGTCGACGTGGCGGGAGCCGAGCGCCGTCGTGCTCCACGCCCTGCCCGCGTCGCGACGCGAGGTCCCCTCCGGGGGCGGCTTCGACTTCCTCGGCGCGCCCGGGGACCCGGTCTGGCTGCTGGACCAGGTGCAGCAGGACGGGCTGCTGTGGCCCGGGTGGAGCACCGAGAACGTCGGCCCCGGCGTGATCGACGGCCCGGTGGAGTTCCGTCTGGAGGGGGTGTCGGGGCCCGGCGACTTCTCGCTGTTCCTGAGCGACCCGTTCGGCGGCCCGAACGTCCTCTTCCACAGCGCCGACGGCACGCCCGACGCGATCGACGTGCCGCAGAACACCCACGCCCACGGCGGCTGGGCCTTCACGGCGGAGGGCGTCTACGCGCTCGACCTCACGATGAGCGGGACGCTCGCGTCCGGCGAGACGGTCAGCGACACCGAGACGTTCACCTTCGCGGTCGGCGACGTCGACCCCGACACGGTCAGCCCGCCGGGAGGCGGCGGTGCCGGCGGCGCGGGCGGCGGCGGTGAGGACGGCGGTTCCTCGGACGGGACGAGCGGCGGGGCAGGCGCCGGGGCGACGGGCGGGACGTCGGGCGGCACGACCACGGACGGCTCCTCGGACGGCACGGACACGGGCGGCGGAACGGACGGCACGGCCACGGGCGGCCCCGGCGGCGCGATGGCCGAGACCGGCGCCGGCGCCTCGCCGGGACTGCTGACCGGCCTCGCCCTCGCGCTGGCCGGCCTCGGCGGCCTCGCCGCCTGGTACGCCACCCGGCTGCGGCGTCGTGGCGGCGGGGCCGCGGCGTGAACGAGCCCGCGCCGTTGCTGCGGCTCGACTCCGTCACGGTGACGCTCGGCGGCCGGACGGCGCTCCGCGACGCGTCGTTGACGCTCCACCCCGGCGAGCTGGTGGGCCTGATCGGGCCCAACGGCGCGGGCAAGACGACGCTGCTGCGCGCCGCGCTCGGCCTGGTGCCGCTGGCCGCGGGGCGGGTCCGCGTCGACGGCCGGCCCGTGGCCGCCGCGCGTCCCCTGGTCGGCTACGTGCCGCAACGCCACGACTTCGCCTGGGACTTCCCCGTGGACGTGGCGGGCGCGGTGCTGGCCGCGCGCACCCGCGCGGTCGGCTGGCTGCGCCCGGCGCGCGCCGCCGACCGCCGGGCGGCGGCCGAGGCGATCGACCGGGTGGGGCTCACCCCGCTGTGCCGGCGACCGGTCGGGGAGCTCTCCGGTGGCCAGCGTCAACGCGTCCTGGTGGCGCGGGCGCTGGCCACCGCGCCCCGGCTGCTGCTGCTCGACGAGCCGTTCACGGGGGTGGACACCCCGACGCGCCGGCTGCTCGGCGAGCTCCTGGCCGAGCTGCGGGCGGCGGGCACCGGCCTGCTGATGGCCACCCACGACCTGGCCTCGGCCGCCGAGCGGTGCGACCGCGTGGCGCTGGTGGACGGGACGGTGGCGGCGGTCGGCGGACCCGAGCTGCTCGCGGACGCGGGCAGCGTGCTGCGCGCCTTCGGGCTGCGGTCGGCGGTGGGCGCCTGATGGCCGGCGTCTGGGAGCTGGTGGCCGATCCGTGGCAGCTGGTCTTCATGCGGCGGGCGTTCACCCTGGCGCTGGTGACGGGGGCGGTCTGCGGCGTGATCGGCGTGTTCGTGGTGCTGCGCGGCATGGCGTTCATCGGCGACGCCGTGGCGCACTCGGCGTTCCCCGGTGTGGCGGTGGCCTACGCCTTCCACGGGAACCTGCTCGTCGGCGGGGCCGTGGCGGGGGTGGTCACGGCGGTGCTGATCGCCCTCGTCTCGCAGCACCGCAGGCTGCGGGAGGACACGGTGATCGGCGTGTTCTTCGCGTTCGCCTTCGGCCTGGGCATCGTGCTGGTGTCCACCCGCGACAGCTGGAGCACCGACCTGGCGTCGTTCCTCTTCGGCCAGATCCTGGCGGTGAGCACGGCGGACGTGTGGGCCGTGGCGGTGATGGGCGCGGCGCTGCTGCTGGCCGCGACGGCGGTGAGGAAGGAGCTGGTGGCCGTCGCGCTGGACCGGGAGACGGCGCGCGCGGCCGGGCTGCCGGTGCTCCGCCTGGACCTGCTGCTGTACGTGCTGGTCACGGTCGTGATCGTCATGTCCTTGCAGGCGATCGGGAACGTGCTGGTGCTGGCGCTGCTCGTCACCCCGGCGGCGACGGCGCGGATGCTGACCGACCGGCTCGGCGTGATGACGCTGCTGTCGGCGGCGCTGGGCGCGTCCGGCGGGCTGCTGGGGCTGTACGTCTCCTACCACCGGGACCTCGCGGCGGGCGGCACGATCGTGATCACGTTGACCGCGATGTTCGCGGTGGCCTGGCTGCTGGCGCCGCGCCACGGCCTGCTCGTGCGGTGGCTGCGCCGGGGCCGGCCCCGGCCGGTCACGGATACCGGGCCACCACCCGTGCCTGTCCGCGCCCGCTGAGCAGGAAGCGCTTGAAGTCCGCGACCGGGCGGGAGTCGCGCTGGCCCGCCATCCACGCCACGCCGATCTCCCGCACCGCCCGGGGCGGCGCGAGGACGGCGAGGTCCCGGACGCCGGGGCGGGGGACGCTGGGCGGCGGCAGCAGCGACAGCCCGAGGCCGGCGGCGACCAGGCCGCGCAGCGTCTCCGGCTCCTCGCCCTCGAACGCGATCCGGGGCCGGAAGCCCGCCTCCTCGCAGAGGTCGTCGGTCAGGCGGCGCAGCCCGTAGCCGGGTTCGAGGGTGACGAACGGCTCGCCCGCCGCCTCGGCCAGCCGCACGCGGCGGCGGCCGGCCAGCCGGTGGCCCTCGGAAACGGCGAGGAAGAGCCGCTGCTCGCCGAGGCGGCGGGTGACGAGGTCGGGGTCGCCGGGGATGGGCGAGGTCAGGCAGAGGTCCAGCTCGCCGGCGCGCATGCGTTCGATCATGTCCTCGCCGTAGCTCTGCACGAGCGCGAAGCGGACGCCGGGGTGGTCGGTGCGGAACTCGCGGATCAGCTCGGGCACGGTCTCCGGGCCCATGGTGTGCAGGAAGCCGAAGGCGACCTTGCCCGAGGACGGGTCGGCGTCCGCCCTGACCGCCTCGGCGGCGCGGGAGACCTCGGCGAGGGCGCGCTCCACGGCGCGGGCGAAGGCGCGGCCGGCGGGCGTGAGGGAGACGGTGCGGCCGTGGCGGGCGAGCAGGGCGACGCCGAGGTCGGCCTCGAGGCGGGCGACGGCGCGGCTGAGGGTGGGCTGGGGCACGGCGAGCTCGCGGGCGGCCTGGGTGACGTGTTCGTGGCGGGCGACGCCGGCGAACTGGGCGAGGCGGGGTGCGAGGACCGCGGCCCACGAGTCGGCCTTGATGTCGACCGGGAGGTCCCGTGGGAGGTCGGGCGCGGCGCCGGACGGGAAGCCGGGCGAGGCGCCGGACGGGGCCCCGGACGGGGTGCCGGGTTCGCCGGGCTCCCTGGCCCGCGCGGACCCTGTTGCCGAGACGTCTCTTTCGTTACCCCGGGATGACATGCCCCTCGCCCACCTTCACTGATACGAAACGAACATGATTAGCCCCTCAATGATGCATTGGACGCATCAGCCGGAGCGATCTAGCGTCGAGTGCATGCAGCCTGCACCTACCAGCTCCCAGGCCGTCGAGGCCCCCGCCACCGCGGCGGCCTCACCCCTCTCCTCCCGTCCGTCACGTGGCACGCTGCGCGTCAACCTCGCGCTGTTCGCCATCGGCATGGCCACCTTCGCCATGCTCTTCTCCACGCAGGCTCTCCTCCCCGACATCGCCGCCGCCTACGGCGTCCACCCCGACCAGGCCAGCTGGACCGTCTCCGCCGCGACCCTGGGCCTCGCGGCCGCCGTGCTGCCGCTCAGCACGCTCTCCGAGCGCTACGGCCGCCGCGAGGTGATGACGCTGTCCGTCGCCGCCGCCGTGGTGCTGGCGCTGCTCGTCCCGTTCGCCCCGAACCTCGGCACGCTGATCGCGCTGCGCGCCCTCCAGGGCGCGGCCATCGCCGGCATACCGGCCTCCGCCGTCGCGTACCTCTCCGAGGAGCTGCCCTCGCGGGCCACCGTCGGCGCCGTCGGGCTGTTCATCGCGGGCAACAGCGTCGGCGGCATGTCGGGTCGCGTCCTGACCGGCTGGGTGGCCGAGGGCTACGGCTGGCGCGCCGCGCTCGCCGCGCTCGCGCTCGGCGCCCTCGCGGCGGCCGTCGCCTACCGGCTGCTGCTCCCCGCGCCCCGCAACTTCACCCCCGCCTCGATCCGCCCACGGGCCGTGCTGCGCGTGGTCGCCGACCACCTCTCGCAGCCCCTGCTGGTGCGGCTGTACGCGATCGGCATGCTGCTGATGGTGGCCTTCAGCGCGGTGTACACGGTGATCGGCTTCCGGCTGGTGTCCGAGCCCTTCGGGCTCTCCGCCGGCCTGGCCGGCTCGGTCTTCGTGATCTACCTCGTCGGCACGGGCTCCTCCTCGGTGACGGGCCCGGTGACGGACCGGCTGGGCCGGCGCGGCGCGCTCTACGCCGCGATCGTCACCGTGACGGCGGGCCTCCTGCTGAGCCTCGTGGACCGGCTGGTCGTCGTGCTGCTCGCCCTGGTGCTCATCACGGGCGGCTTCTTCCTCGGCCACGCGGTGGCCTCCGGCTCCGTCAGCAGGACCGCCCGGCACGGGCGGGCCCAGGCGTCGGCGCTCTACCAGGTGGCGTACTACGTGGGCGCCAGCGTCGGCGGCACGGCGGGCGCGGTCATCTTCCGCCACGCGGCCTGGGACGGTCTGGTGGTCCTCGCCGTCGCGGCCCTGACCGCCACGGCCGCGATCACCCTCTACGCCACGGCCCGCGCCCGGGTGCTGCGGCGGCGGGTGCTGACCACGGCGGCCTGAGGCCACCGCGCCGGGGACGTCGTGAGCACGGGTGACCGTGGGTGACCGCTGACGATCGTGGGTGACGCGTGGACGGGGGGGCGAGGGGGTACCCGCCGTCCGCGCGGAACGCGCAGCCGACCAGGTCAGCGATGCGAAAGGCGCCACCACCATGATCACGACGAACTACGTTCCCGGCTCCCCCTGCTGGCTCGACCTCGGCGCGCCCGACGTGGCCGCCGCGGCGGAGTTCTACGGAGCGGCGCTCGACTGGCAGTACCAGGCCATGGACGACCAGTACGGGCTCTTCAAACGGGACGGGAAGACCGTCGCCGCGCTCGGGCCGCTCACCGAGAAGGGCGCCCGGTCGGCGTGGATGATCTACTTCGCGACCGCCGACGTCGACGCCACCGCCCAGGCCGTGCGGCAGGCCGGCGGCACCGTCCGCGTCGCGCCCATGGACATCGACAGCGAGGCGCGGATGGCGCAGTTCAGCGACCCGCAGGGCGGCCAGTTCGCCGCCATGCAGCCGGGGAAGACCGCCGGCCTGGAGGCCGTGAACACGCCGGGCACCCTGACGTGGACCGAGCTGTACACGACGGACGCCGACGCGGCCAAGACGTTCTACGACGCCGTCTTCGGCTGGCAGACCAGCGACATGCCGATGCCGACCGGCGGCCCGTACACCCTCCTCACGCCCGCGGGCGGCGACGAGGACCTGATGCAGGGCGGTCTGATGGAGATGGCCCGCGAGGACCTGGCGCTGACGGGCGGCATGGCCTACTGGCACCCGGTGTTCGCCGTCGAGGACTGCGACGCCACGGTCGCCCGCTTCCGTGACCTCGGCGGCGGGGTCCAGATGGGGCCGGAGGACGCGGAGGGCGTCGGCCGGCTCGCGATCTGTCTCGACCCGGCGGGCGCCGACTGCGTGGTCCTCACCCCGTCGGCCCCCTGACCCCGCGGGTTCCTCCCCCGAGCCCGTGGGCCGGTCAGCCGTCGCGACGCTGACGGCCGTCGCGGCGGTCGCCGGCCGGACCCTCGCCGGGCGACGCGCCGTCCACGTCCTCGACGCCCGCGTCGTCGACAACGCCCTCAACGCCGTGCGCGTCCTCGACGCCGTCCGCGTCCCCCACCAGCAGGCGGCGGTCGTCCTCCGGCAGCCACACCCCCCGCCCCGGGGCCCGTAGCAGCCAGCCCTCCGCGGCGGCGAGGCCACGGGCGGCGGCGAGCAGGGTGTCGAGCCCCGGATGGCGCAGCCCTCTGCGCCAGACCAGGGAGACGGGAGAGAGCGCCACCGGGTCGGTCAGCGGGCGCAACGCCATGCCGGGCACCCCGGTGAAGACCTCGCTGGCCAGCACCGACCACCCCTGCCGCCGCACGATCCTGCGGAACTCGGCCTCGCCCTCGATCCGGGGATACGGCGCGGCCAGCCTCACGCCGCTCCCCGCGAAGAGCCGCCGGGCGTAGTCGGTCCACTCGGCGGTGTCGGGGTTGCCCGCCCCCGCGTAGAGGGTCTCCCCCGCGAGCGCGCCGAGCGGCACCTCGGCCAGCGCGGCCAGCGGGTGGTCCTCGGGCAGCAGCACCGCGACCCGCTCCTGGCGGATCAGGCGGTGGTCCAGCCCCGAGCGCGCCGCCGGGTCGAGGCCGGCGATCCGCCCGAAGGAGACGTCCAGCCGCCCCGCCGCGATCTCGGCCGCCGCCCCGGTCAGTCCGCTGAGGAAGCGCGCCACGAACTCCCGCTCGGGCGCGGCGCGACGGGCCGCGTCCAGCACCCGCTGCCCGGTCGAGACGGGCGCGCCGACGTCGACGAGCAGCGGCCGGGCCGCGCCGCCCGCGCCCGTTCCCGCCTCGACGGCGGCGGCGAGCTCGTCGCAGGCCGCGAGGACGCGCCGGGCGTGGGGCAGCAGCCGCTCGCCCTCCGGCGTGAGCGTCACCCGCCGGGTGCTGCGGACGAACAGCTGCGTGCGCCAGTCCCGCTCCAGCCGCCTGATGTCGCGGCTGAGGGCCTGCTGCGCGACGTACAGGCGCGCCGCCGCCCGCGTGAAGTGCAGGTCCTCGGCGACCGCGACGAAGGCGCGCAGCAGCCGTGGATCCGTCGTCGTTCCCACCGCCCGCGCCTCCTCCCGTCGGCTCCTCGCGCCCTGAGCCGCCCTCGCCTCCTCGGCAGCCTAACGACCCACAACACGAACGCGTGAATCCGCGCCGAACAGGCGTTGGACCGACGCGCCGCGCGGGGGCGAGGCTGTCCGCCATGCCCCCGTCGTTCCTTCGCCCCTACGCCCGCCTGTTCGCGCACCCCGGCGCGCTCGCCTTCACCGTTCCGAACGTCGTCGCCCGTTTCCCGATGGGCATGTTCGGCGTCTCGGCCGTCGTCATGATCACCTCGCGCCACGACTCCTACGCGCTGGCCGGCTCGGTCGTGGCCACCGGGCTCGTGGTGTCGGCGGTGGTGGCGCCGCTGGTGGCCCGGCTGGTCGACCGGCGCGGCCAGGCCCGCGTCGCGGTCCCCGCGACGACGGTGGCCGTCGTCGGTCACCTGTCCCTGCTGCTGTGTGTGCTGCTGGGCGCGCCGACGTGGACGTACTACGTCAGCATCCTCCTGACGGCCACCACCCCGAACACCGGCGGCATGTCCCGCGCCCGCTGGGCCCACCTGCTGCCGGAGGCGGACTCGCCGCAGCGGCACGTCGCCAACTCCTTCGAGCAGAGCGTGGACGAGGTCTGCTTCATGTTCGGGCCCGTGCTCGCGGCGTTGCTGTGCACCCACCTCTTCCCGGAGGCGGGGACGCTGGTGGGTGCCGCGATGATGCTCGGCGGCACGCTCGCGTTCGCCGCCCAACGCGCCACGGAGCCGCCGCCCGCGCCGGCCGCGCCGGCCGGGCCGGCGGAGGGCGGGGTCTCGCGCGGCGGCGGCAACCCGTTCTGGATATCCGGGCTGGCGAGCCTGCTGGTGACGTTCGCCTGCACCGGTGCCCTCTTCGGCGCGATGGAGGTGGTGACCATCGCCTTCGCCGACGAGCAGGGGCACCGCGCCTGGGCCGGCGTGGTGCTGGCCGCCCAGGCGGCCGGGTCCGCCACGGCGGGGCTGGCCTTCGGCCTCGTGCGCCTGGGAGGCGCGGTGCGGACCCGCTTCGCGTGGTGCGTGGCGGCGATGGCGGCGCTCATGACCCTGCCGCTGATCGCCTCGGGCACCGGCTCCCTGCTGTGGCTCGCGCCCGCCCTGCTGCTCGCGGGAATGGCGACGGCTCCGACCATGGTCACCGGCATGACCCTGGTCCAACGGGTCACGCCACCGGCCCGCCTCAACGAGGGCATGACCCTCGCCGTCACCGCCCTCCTCGGCGGCATCGCCCTCGGCTCCGCCAGCGGCGGCTGGGCCGCCGACCACCTGGGCGACTCCCCGGCGGCCGGCTTCTGGATCCCGACGGCGGCGGCGACGCTCGCCGCCACCGTGGCCGTCGCCGGCGCACTGCGCGCGCGCCGTCGGGACCGCCTCCGGGACGTCCTCGACCACGGCTCCGACCGGGGCCTCGACGCGGGCCTGCGACGGTGACCCGCTCGGCTGCCGGCTCGACGCGGAGCACGGCGGCGTCGTCACCGTGACGGTCGACGAGCCGCCCGGTAAGGCCCCGGCGGGCCCGCCGCGGGCACACCTCCCACAGCCGCCTCACGGCCGCCAGGCCGTCAACAGGTCCGCCGGGTCGACGGTCCTGACGCCCTCCGCCGTCGTGCCGGCGCGGGAGACCGCGATGAGGGGGGTGTCCTCGTTCGCGCCGGGGAGCTGGGAGCGGTGGATGATGAGCCGGGAGAGGTCACGGGCGTCGAAGGGCCTGGACTCCAGCCACTTGATGGAGCCCACGGCCGTGATCCGCCGGGCGACCGGACCCCGGTCGGCGGCCACGATGTCGATCTCGGGATCGTTGGACCGGGTCCAGTATCCGCCGACGGCTCCCGTGCCGTCGGGCAGGCCGCCCTCCCGCATCCGGAACAGCGCCTCGCGCACGACGGGTTCGACGGCACGGCCGCGCCAGCTGGTCCACGAGCGGCGGACGCGGTCGAGCACCAGGTCTCCCCGCCCACGCTCGATGTCGGGGAGGTACGGGCCGAGGAAGGCGAGCCAGAAGCGCAGGTGGGGATCGGCGACGGCGTACCGCGTCTCCTTGGAGGGACGTGTGGAGAGCGGGGTGCCCGCCTCCACGACCCGCTTGGCCGTGAGCAGCGAGAGCGCGCGGGAGAGGCTGCTCACGGGCATGTCGCCGGCGGCTCGGCCGATCAGGACGCGGCTGCGCTCGCCCGTGCCGATGGCGGCGAGCACCTGCCGGGCCTGAACCTCGGCCGGGAACTCGGCGGCCAGCGACCGCTCACCGCTGACGAGGGACGCCGACGTGGGGTCCGCCACCACCTCGGCCAGGTAGTCGAAGACGCCCGCCCCGCTCGGGTACTCCTCCAGCACCAGGGGGAGCCCGCCGGTGACGAGGTACGCGTCGAACGCGTCGGCGGGCGGAACGTCCAGCATCTCGGCGACGTCCGCCGGGTTCAGCGGGGGCACCACCATCTCCGTGCCCCGTTGGTGGAACGGGTGGTCGTAGTCGTTGAGCCGCTCCATCATCGCCAGGTCGGAACCGACGCAGAGCAGGAGCACCGGACGCCGGGAGAGCTCGCGGTCGAAGAGCTTCTGGAGAGTGCCCTCGAAGCCGGGGTCGTTCCTGATGAGGTAGGGCATCTCGTCGAGCACGACCACGGTCGGCCGGTCCTCCGGGAGCGCCAGTGCCAGCAGGTGGAGCGCCGCGTCCCAGGTGGCGGGCCGCTGCTCGCCGAGCGCGGCCACGCCGGGCAGGTCACAGGCGGTCAGGGCCTCGGTGAACATCGCGAGGTCGGCGGCGGCGGTGGGCGGCGCCGAGGCCGTGAAGTACAGGCTGGGCAGCCCGGAGCGCTCGATGAACTCCTCCACGAGCCGCGACTTGCCCACCCTGCGCCTGCCCCGGATGAGCATGGCCCGGCCCGGCCGGCCGCCCCGCCCGCCGTCCTCGACGCGCCCGAGCATGCGGGTCAGCGCGGCGAGCTCGCGTTCCCGTCCGATGAAGCGCGCGTCCACGGCCACCGCGAGACCTCCAGAGACATCCATCCATGAGACATCCATTCGTGAGCGTACCAGAAATGGATACCTCTCTCCCGGGCCTCTGCCCGAGGCTTCTCGTCCGGCTCCTCGCCCGGCCGTATACCGCCCCGCAACCGTCCGGGGTCGGGCGGCGTGATAAGAGACACTTCTCTGCTGCGAGGGGACCGAGGGGCGCACCGACATGACCGTGACCGTGGAGTTCGACCCGCGAGCCCGGCGGCGGCGGGCCGTGGCCGCCGCGCTGCTCAACGCGACCGGGCTGGGGCTCGGCTTCGTCTACCTTCGGCTGTGGGGGCGGGCGCTGCGGTACTGGGTCGTCGCCGCCCTGCTGGTGATCGTCGCCAACGCGCTGAACGCCGCCGACGCGCCCGCCGTCTGGCTGGTCGCCTACGCCCTGTGGCTGCTGCTCGCCGTGTTCCAGGGCTGGCGGCACGGCCGCGCCGGCGAGACCGCGACGATCCGCGCCCCGCGCTGGGCGCCGCTCGTGGGCGTGCTGGTCCTGGCCCTGGCCGCGACCGCGGTGGTGCTGGCGCGCGCCGTGCCGCAGGCCGAGCTCGACAGGGCGGAGACGGCGCACCGCGAGGGCGAGTGCTCCGAGGCGATGCGCCACTACGAGCGGGCGGCCGACACGCGCTACGAGTTCCTGTTGAGCCCGGCCCTCGGCCAGGCGCGGCAGGGCCTGGCCGCCTGCGAGCTGCTGCTCGCCGCCGAGGACTCCGCCGGCAGCGGCGACTTCACCTCCGCCGTCGTCCACTACGAGGACTACCTGGCCGGGTACGACGGCGCCCCGCCGTTCGCCGGCGCGGAGGCACGGCTGACGGGCCTGCGCCTCCAGGAGGCGGACGCCCTCGCCCTCCAGGCCGAGGACTCCGGCGCCTGGGAGGGCGCGGGCGGATACCTGGAGGCGTTCGAGGCGTACTTCGCGCTCCGCGCCGACCACCCCGACTCCGCCGAGGCGGGCGAGGTGCCCGGCCGCGTCGAGGGCATCTACGCGGCGCGCACGGCCGACTTCGACGCCGGCCGCTTCTGCCAGGCCGTCGAGGGCCTGCGCCCGTTCACGGAGTTCGCCGAGAGCTTCGACGAGCCCGAGGCGGCCGACCTCGACGAGCGGGCCTCGCGGGCCCTCCCCGAGGCGGTCCACGGCTGCGGCTCGCTGCGCTACGACGACGGGCGGTACTGCCAGGCGGCCACGCACTTCAACGAGGCCGCCCGCATGCCCGAGGCCACCGACGACCTCGCCGACCAGGCCAGGAACCTCGCGCTGCGCTCCCGCTTCGAGTGCGGCGCCGGCCACAGCGACGACGGCCGGCCCTGCGAGGCCGTGCCGGAGTTCGAGGCGGTGGCGGGCTCCGCCGCGGCCACGCGGGAACTGTCGGAGAACGCCGGCTCCTCCCTGCGCGACGCGCTGTTCGCCTGCGGGCAGACGCGGTACCAGGACGGTGACTACGGCGGCGCCAGGGACACGTTGCGGCGGCTGATCGACGACTACCCGGACGACGGCCGGGTCGCGGACGCCGAGGACCTGCTGATCGCCATCGACATCGCCGAGATCAGCGAGGGCGGCGAGGCGGGCGAGCTGCCGGACCCGACCGAGGCGGGCTCGGGCGCGGCGGGCGTGGCCACCGTGGAGATCGAGAACGGCTCCTCGGAGACGCTGGAGATCCTGTACACCGGCCCGGAGACGGGCACCACCACCATCGACGCCTGCTCGGGCTGCGCGGCGACGCTCACGCTGGCGCCGGGCGCCTACGAGGTGGTGGCGCGGGCCAGCTCCGACAGCACCGTCATCCCGTTCTACGGGACGTGGGAGCTGGATGGTGGATACGCGTACGCGAACTACTTCTACATCACGTTCTTCTGACCTCCTGTGGGAGAGGCTTGATCCATGGTCATGGACGAGGACGGCACGAGCGGCGCGGACGCGGAGCCGGAAGCGGAAGCGGGCCCGGAGGCGGAGGCGGAGGCGAGGGCTGGCGGTCGCCGGGGGGCGGGCCGCCGGGGGTGGGCGGCGGCGCTGCTCAACGCCAGTGGTCTGGGCGCGGGCTTCCTGTACCTGGGCGCGTGGTGGCTCGCGGCGGTGAACGTGGTGGGGACGGCGGGGCTGCTCGTCGGCGCGAGCCTCACGGAGGCGTCCGACAGGCCACGGCTGTGGCTCGGGGTCTACGCGGGGTGGCTGGCGCTGGTCGCCGCGGCCGGCTGGCTGCGGGCCAGGCCACGCCGCCCGCGCGCCACGGCGGCGGCGCCGGCCGTGGCGGCCGTGACGGCGACCGGATCGACGACCGCGGCGGAGGAGCCGGCGGCAGCGGACGAGGAGCCGCCACGGGCGGACAGCCCGACCGTCACGCTTGCCGCGCCAGCACCGGACGGTGGCCCGCCCCCGCCGGCCGTGGGGCCCGACCTCGACAGCCCGACGATGACGCTGGCCGCCCCGCCCGCGGCGCCGCCCCGCGCCACCTGGCGTCCCTTCGCCGTGGGCGTGCTGCTGGTCGCCCTCGTCGCCACCGGCGTCACGATGCTGCGCGCCATACCACAGAGCGAGTTCGACAAGGGGCAGGAAGACCACGCCTCCGGCAACTGCGTGAGCGCCGTCGACCACTACTCCCGGGTCGAGGCGGACTGGACCCAGTTCACGCTCCCGAGCGAGCCCGCCGACGCCCGCCGCGAGCGGGACAACTGCGTTCTGCTCCAGCGTGCGCAGGACGCCGAGGCGGCCAGGGCGTTCAGCGCGGCGATCGACGACTACGAGTCCTACCTCGACCGGTACCGGCGGGACGGCGGCCCCGTGTGGACCGGCGCCGAGGACCACCTGGCGGGGCTGCGCCTGGAGTACGCCGACGTGCTCGCGGAGACGGCCCTGGCCGAGACGGACCCCCACGACCCCAACCGGTACGTGGACGCCGTCGAGGCGTACGCCGCCGTCCGTCAGCACCACCCGGACACCCCCGAGGAGGCCGAGGTCGACGGCCGCCTCGACGACCTCTACGCGAACGGCACCCCGGCCCTGAGCGAGGAGCGGTACTGCGACGCCGTCGCGGAACTCACGCCCTTCGCCGAGCTGAGCGCGGTCTCGCCCGTCGACGACGCCGCGACGCTCGCCGAGCGCGCCGCGTCGGACGTGCCGAGGGCGCATCTCGGCTGCGGCGACACCCGGTACGCCGCCGGGGACTTCTGCGAGGCGATGGGCTCCTTCGACGAGGCGGCTGGCGACCCGAACGCCCCCGCGGACGTGCGCGCGTCCGCCGACAGCTCCCTGAACCAGGCCCGCTACGAGTGCGGCGCCGCGCACCTGGCCGACGACCGCCCCTGCCAGGCGCTCGAACCGCTGGACGCCGTCGACGCCGTCGACGCCGTCAACGGCGGCGGCGTGGCGGACCGGACGCGCACCGCGCTGCGCGGCGCCCTCTACGACTGCGGCCTGGTGCGGTTCCGCGACCGCGACCACGGCGGGGCGCGGGAGCTGTTCCAGCGGGTGGTGGACGAGTACGAGGGCTCCGACCAGGCGCGCGCAGCGCGGGACATGCTGATCGCGGTGGACGTCAACGAGGCCGGCGACCGCGACCCGGAGCAGGTCATGCCCGGCGGCTCGTGGACCGACAGCGGCGGCGGCTCGGTGTCGATGGAGATCTACAACGCCTCGGGCGAGGCGATCGAGCTGCTCTACGCGGGGCCCGAGTACGGCCGCGTCACCGTCGAGGCGGGGCCCGACGCGGGCGAGGGCCGCTGCGAGAACCCCGAGGGGCTGCCGTCGACCACCATCACCCTCCCCGTCGGGGACTACCAGACGCTGGCCCGCTCCACCCAGGACGAGTCCGTCACCGCCTACGACGGCGTGTGGCGCCTGGACGCCGGCTTCGTCTACCAGGACTGCTACTACATCACGGAGGACGGCATCGTCTACTGAGCCCGTCGGAGTCCCCTCGGAGTCCCGTCGGAGTCCCGTCAGACGCCGAGGAAGAGCTTGGCGGTGCTGAAGTAGATGACCAGCCCGGTCGCGTCCACCAGGGTGGTCACCATGGGCGCGGAGACCACGGCCGGGTCGATGCGCAGCCGCTTGGCCAGCAGCGGCATCGTGCCGCCGACGGTCGAGGCCCAGGCGCAGATGACGACGAGGGTGACGGCGACGACGGCGGCCACGTCCCACCCGACGAAGAGGGAGCCGACGAGGAGCCCGACGACGGCGAGCATGCAGCCCAGCAGCAGCCCGGTGCGGCACTCGCGCCACACCACCTTCAGCAGGTCGGATGTCCGCACCTCGCCGACGGCCAGGGCGCGCACCGCCGTCGTCGCCGCCTGCGCGCCCGCGTTGCCGCCCGTGCCGATGATGAGCGGGACGAACAGGGCGAGCTGGGTGGCGGCCTCCAGTTCGCTCTCGAAGACGCGCGTCACGGTGACGGTGAGGGTGGCGGCCACCATCAGGAGCGTCAGCCACATCATGCGGATGCGGGAGAGATGGAAGACACTGGCCGACATGTAGTGCCGCTCCAGCGGCTCGGTGCCGGCCTGGCGCGCGACGTCCTCGGTGTCGGCGGCCTCGATGACCTCGAAGGCGTCGTCGCTGGTGAGAAGGCCCACGAGGCGGTCCTCGCTGTCCACGACGGGCAGGTCGATGACGTTGGTCTCGCGCATGAGGCGCGCGGCCTGCTCGGCGGGGTCGGTGGCCCGCGCCCGGGGCGCCTCGGTGACGACGAGGTCGGAGACCATGGTCTCCGGCTCGGTCAGCACGAGTTCCCTGAGTTCGACGACGCCCCGCAGGCGGCGGCCCCGGTCCACCACCGGCAGGGTGTAGATCGTCTCGGCGTGGGCGCCGCGGCGGCGCACCACCTCCAGCGCCTGGCCCGCCGTCAGGTCCTGCTGGAGGGCCACGGTCTCGGGCGTCATGTACCGGCCGGTGGAGCCCTCGGGGTAGCCCAGCAGCGCGGCCGTCATCTGCCGCTCGTGGGCGGACAGGCCGGCCAGCACCCGCCTGGCGACCTTGGCCGGGGCCTCCTTCAGCATCCGCGCGCGGTCGTCGGGGTCCATGTGCTCGACGAGGTCGCGGAACGCCTGGTCGCGCAGACCCTCCAGGATCTGCTGCTGGTCGACGGGGTCGAGCTCCTCGAAGACCTCCAGCGCCCGGTCCTTGTCCAGCAGCCGGAAGGTGACGACCGAGTTGACGGCGTCCATGCGGGCGATCTCGTCGGCGATGGCGTAGGGCGGCTGGGTCTCCAGCCACTCCAGCGCTCCGGCGAGGTCGTGGTCGTCGAGCAGCGCGGGCAGGTGGGTCATGACGGGTGAACCCCCAGGAGACGGAAGGCGATCACGGGCATCCGGGGTGCGCGCACACGCCGACCAACCGCCCCGCGGGGGCGCGTTGTCTCAGACCACCCGGCCTGGTGGTCCGGCCTCAGCTGGGTGGGCTGGCGTGGCGCGGGGGATGACTGGGAGGGTCACTGCGCATCGCAGCCTCACCTCCCGCGGTACGGATCCGCCAAAACCGTTCTTCAGGGTATCGCCCATCCAGGGCGCCGCGCGCCACTCGGGGCGCCGACCGGGGGCCTCACGCGGAACATGTGGTGAACGCTACGCGACCCGCCCGTGGATGAGGGGGCGTGCCGGCGCGGGCGTGCCGGCGGGCTCGACGCGGACGGCGTCCTCGGCGGCCAACACGGTCAGCGCCGCCTCGAACCGTTCCGGGGTGTCGGTGTGCAGGGTCAGCAGCGGCGCGCCCTCGGTGACGGTCTCCCCCGGCTTGGCGTGGAGTTCGACGCCGGCCGCCGCCTGCACCGGGTCCTCCTTGCGGGCGCGCCCCGCCCCGAGCCGCCAGGCCGCCACCCCGACGGCGTAGGCGTCCAGCCGCGTCAGCACCCCGCTGGCGGGCGCCGCCACGGTGTGCGTCTCGCGCGCGACGGGCAGGGCCGCGTCGGGGTCGCCGCCCTGGGCGGTGATCATGCGGCGCCAGACGTCCATGGCGGAGCCGTCGGCCAGCGCCCGCGCCGGGTCGGCGTCGGTCAGGCCGGCGGCGTCGAGCATCTCGCGGGCCAGCGCGAGGGTGAGCTCGACGACGTCGGCGGGGCCGCCGCCGGCCAGCACCTCGACGGACTCGCGGACCTCCAGCGCGTTGCCCGCGGTGAGGCCGAGCGGGGTCTCCATGTCGGTCAGCAGGGCGACGGTGGTGACGCCGTGGTCGGTGCCGAGGCCCACCATGGTCTCGGCCAGCTCGCGGGCGTCGTCGAGGTTCTTCATGAACGCGCCGGAGCCCGCCTTGACGTCCAGCACCAGGGCTCCCGTGCCCTCGGCGATCTTCTTGGACATGATCGAGGAGGCGATCAGCGGGATGGACTCGACGGTGCCGGTGACGTCGCGCAGCGCGTAGAGCCTGCGGTCGGCCGGTGCCAGGCCCTCCCCGGCGGCGCAGATCACGGCGCCGGTGGTGGCGAGGATGTCGAGCATCTCGTCGGGGGTGAGGCGGGCGCGCCAGCCGGGGATCGCCTCCAGCTTGTCGAGGGTGCCACCGGAGTGGCCGAGGCCACGGCCCGACAGCTGCGGCACGGCGGCGCCGCAGGCGGCGACGAGCGGGGCGAGGGGGAGGGTGATCTTGTCGCCGACGCCGCCCGTGGAGTGCTTGTCGGTGGTGGGGCGGGGCAGGGAGGCGAAGTCCATGCGCTCGCCGCTGGCGATCATCGCGGCGGTCCAGCGGGCGATCTCGGCCCGGTCCATGCCGTTGAGGAGGATCGCCATGGCGAGGGCCGACATCTGCTCGTCGGCCACCTCGCCGCGGGTGTAGGCGTCGACGACCCAGTCGATCTGGGCGGGGGTCAGGGCGTGGCCGTCGCGCTTGGCGCGGATGACGGTGATGGCGTCCATGCGGGCTCTGGTTCTCGTCGGGGTGTGGGTCGGATCACGGGCCGGATCGCGGGCCGGTCACCGGGCGGTTCGCGGGCCGGATCGCGGGCCGGTTCGCGGGCCGGTCACCGGGCCGCCGGGCCGGCTTCAGTCGCCGGCGGCGGGCGGGGTCGGTCGGTCGTCGTCGAGGGCCCAGGCGGCGGGCAGCAGCGTGGCCAGGGGGACGGCGCCGTCGCGGGTGTCCACCACCAGCCCGGGGCCGCCGTGCTCCATCAGCAGCTGCCGGCAGCGCCCGCAGGGCGTGATGACGCGGCCGGCCGCGTCGCAGCAGGTGAAGTGCGTCAGGCGGCCACCGCCGGTGGCGTGGAGGGCCGAGACGAGGCCGCACTCGGCGCACAGGCCCAGGCCGTAGGAGGCGTTCTCCACGTTGCAGCCGCTGACGGTCCTGCCGTCGTCGACGAGCGCCGCTGCGCCCACGGGGTAGCGGGAGTACGGGGCGTACGCCCGGCTCATCGCCTCCCTGGCCGCCAGGCGCAGCGCCTCCCAGTCCACGTCTCCCGCGTCCGGCGCGTCCGGCGCGCCCGCCGCCGTGTTCTCCCGGCTCACGTGCTCTCACCCTTCCTGAACGGTCGGCCGATGGCGCGTGGTGGGCGGAGCCGTTGCGCGAACAGCGCCAGCACCAGCAGCGTCGTGAGGTACGGGGTGGCCGAGACGAACTCGGCCGGCATGGTGTCGGTGGTGGCGTACCAGAGCGCCAGCAGCGCGGCCACCACCCCGGTCAGGAGGGCGGGACGGCGCCGGCCCCGGACGAACTGCCACACCGCCCAGGCCGCCAGCGCGAGCGCGAACAGCAGCAGCGTGGCGTGGACGGTGTCGCCGCCGCCACGGTTCTGGAGGGAGTCCATGAAGCCGAAGAGCCCCGCGCCGGTGGCGACGCCGCCGGGGCGCCAGTTGCCGAAGATCATGGTGGCCAGGCCCAGGTACCCGCGGCCGCCGGTCTGGCCCTCCAGGTACATGTGGATGAGCACGGCCAGGTACGCGCCGCCGAGGCCGGCCAGGGCGCCGGAGATGACGAGGGCGAGGTACTTGTAGAGGTAGACGTTGACGCCGAGGGACTCGGTGGCCTCGGGGTTCTCGCCGCAGGAGCGCAGCCGCAGGCCGAAGGAGGTCCGCCACAGCACGACGTAGCTGCCGACGAAGAGCGCCACGGCGAGCAGCGAGAGCCAGGAGACGTTGTGGACGGCGGCGCGCAGGATGCCGGCGGTGTCGGAGAGCAGGAACCAGTCCTGTTCGTCGAGGTCGCCGAGCCAGTCGGAGACGCCGGGGACGGTGAACGGGGAGAGGTCGTCCATCTGCGGTGACTGGTTGTCGTTGCCGCCCAGCCGCTCGGCCTCGCTGCCCTCCGCCGCGAACCACAGCTTGGCGAGGAACTGCACGACGCCCAGGGCCAGGATGTTGATGGCGACACCGGAGACGATGTGGTCGACGCCGAAGGTGACGGTCGCGACCGCGTGGACGAGCCCGCCGACGGCGCCGCCGATGATGCCCGCGACGACGGCGGCCCACGGCCCGTGCTGCCAGCCGATCCAGCCGGCGGCGAAGAGGCCGAGCATCATCATGCCCTCGAGGCCGATGTTGATGACGCCCGCCCGCTCGGCCCACAGCCCGCCGAGGCCGGCCAGGCCGATGGGGACGGCGGCCGTCAGGGCGCTGGTCCACTGCCCCGTCTCGGTGAGGCTGGACTCGCCCGTGACGACGCGGACGACGGAGAAGAGCACCAGCGCGCCGGCGATCAGCAGCAGCACGCGGGGCGTGGTCAGCCGCGGCCGGCGGGTGTGCGGGCGCGGGCGGGGCACGCCCGCCGTGCTCTCCTTGACCGCGCTGGTGGTGGAGCTCGTGCTGGGGCTGGTCACGCCGACACCTCCGCCGACTCGTCGCTCTTCTTCGGGGTGCCGGCCGCCGCCCGCGCCAGTTCCTCGCCGACCAGGCGCTGCTGGCGGCGCAGGCCCCAGCGGCGGACCACCTCGTAGGCGATGACGACCGAGAGCACGATGACGCCCTGCATCACGTCGACGATCTCC
Organism: Streptomyces sp. 4N509B; assembly: GCF_052245655.1. NCBI lineage: Bacteria > Bacillati > Actinomycetota > Actinomycetes > Kitasatosporales > Streptomycetaceae > Streptomyces > Streptomyces sp. 4N509B. The sequence continues at coordinate 92,140 of NZ_JBQQBZ010000019.1, read as the reverse complement.
TGGGCGTACCCCTCGAACTCCAGCTGGGTGCCGGTGCGTTCGAGGAAGCACCACAGGAGGGCGGCGAAGGCCATGCCGACGGGGTGGTTGCGGCCGAGGAGGGCGATGGCGATGCCGGTGAAGCCCAGGCCCTCGGGGAAGTCGTTGCCGTAGTTGCCCGACTCGTTGAGCAGCGTCGGCATGCCGACCAGGCCGGCGACGGCGCCGGAGAGCAGCATCGCGGTGACGACGGTGCGCTTGACGCTGACGCCGCTGGCCTCGGCGGCGGACTCGCTGCGGCCGACGGCGCGCAGGTCGAAGCCGAAGCGGGTGCGGTTCAGGACCAGCCAGTACGCGACGCCGGTCAGGACGGCGAGCACGATGGTGCCGTAGATCGGGTCGGGGTTGGTGGCGATCTCGAAGAACCAGCTGGAGCCGGGGATGTCCGGCGTGTGGATGATGTTGTCCTCCAACTCGCCGAAGCGGTCGGGCTGGAGGAAGTAGCCGATGAGGGAGCCGGCGATGAAGTTCAGCATGATGGTGGTGATCACCTCGCTGACTCCCCTGGTGGCCTTGAGGTATCCGGCGATGCCGGCCCAGAGCGCGCCGCAGGCCATGGCGGTGAGGATGATGACCGGGATCTGGATGACACCCGGCAGGGTCAACGCGCCGCCGACGACGGCGGCGAAGAAGGCCGCGATGCGGTACTGGCCGTCGACGCCGATGTTGAAGAGGTTCATCCGGAAGCCGATGGCGACGGCCGCGGCTGCCAGGTAGTACGGGATGGCCTTGTTGATGATCCAGACCTGGCTGTCGCTCTTGATGCCGAAGTCGATCATCACCTCGTAGGCGGTGAACGGGTTCTGGTCCGTCAGGCTCATGACGAGGGACGTGATGGCGACGGCGGTGACGATCGCCAGCACGGGCGCGGCCAGCGCCAGGATCAGCTTCTCCCGGTCCGGCCTGAGCCGGGAGCGGAACGTGGACGTCACGGCGTGTCCTTCCCTTCCCCGTTGTCCGCCTCGTCGGCCGGGCCGTCCGCGTCGGCCGGGCCGTCGGCGTCGGCCGCGCCGTCCGCGTCGGCCGTCTCACCCTCCAGGTGGCCCGTCGCGGCGCCGGTCATGGCGGTGCCGAGCTCCTCGGGGGTGATCGTGGCCGGGTCGGCGTCGGCGACGAGCCGGCCGCGGTACATCACGCGCAGCGTGTCGGACAGCCCGATCAGCTCGTCGAGGTCGGCGGAGATCAGCAACACGGCCATGCCCTCGCGGCGGGCCTGGCGGATCCGGTCCCAGATGTCGGCCTGCGCGCCGACGTCCACACCGCGCGTGGGGTGGGCGGCGATCAGCACCTTCGGCCGGTGGCTCATCTCGCGGCCGACGATCAGCTTCTGCTGGTTGCCGCCGGAGAGGCTGGCCGCGGTGACCTCGATGCCCGGCGTGCGCACGTCGTACTCCTCGACGATGCGGCGGGTGTCGGCGCGGGCGCCCGCGAGGTTCAGCCACGGGCCGCGGCTGTTGGGCTCCTGCGTGACGTGGCCGAGCATCCGGTTCTCCCACAGCGGGGCCTGGAGCAGCAGGCCGTGGCGCTGCCGGTCCTCCGGGATGTACCCGATGCCGTGTTCGCGGCGGGTGCGGGTCGTGGCGCGCGAGAGGTCCTCGCCGTCGAGGACGACGGTGCCGCCGTCGGGCACGCGGACGCCCATGACGGCCTCGACGAGCTCGGCCTGCCCGTTGCCCTCGACCCCGGCGATGCCCAGCACCTCGCCACGGTGGATCGTGAAGTCGATGTCGGCCAGCAGCTCGCGCGGCAGGCCGTCGGCGTCCGTGCCGGAGAGGTGGAGGCCGGAGACGGTCAGCACCGGCTCGTCGGTGACGGTCGACTCGCGGGTCTCAGGGGTGGGCAGCTCGCTGCCGACCATCAGCTCCGCCAGCTGGCGGGGCGTGGTCTCGCCGGGGGTCAGGGACGCGACGGTGGTGCCGCGCCGGATCACGGTGATGGCGTCGGCGACGGCCAACACCTCGCCGAGCTTGTGCGAGATGAACAGGACGGTCAGGCCCTCGTCCTTCAGGCCGCGGAGGTTGTCGAAGAGGGCGTCGACCTCCTGCGGCACGAGGACGGCGGTCGGCTCGTCGAGGATCAGGGTGCGGGCGCCGCGGTAGAGGACCTTGAGGATCTCCACGCGCTGCCGGTCGGCGACGCCGATCTCCTCGACCAGCACGTCGGGGCGGACACCGAGGCCGTAGGCGTCGGAGATCTCCATCACGCGGCGGCGGGCGCGGGCGCCGATGCCGTGCAGGCGCTCGGCGCCGAGGACGACGTTCTCCAGCACCGTGAGGTTGTCGGCCAGCATGAAGTGCTGGTGGACCATGCCGATGCCGCGGGCGATGGCGTCGGAGGGGCTGTGCAGGGTGACCTGCTCGCCGTCGATGGTGATGGTGCCCTCGTCCGGCCGCTGCATGCCGTAGAGGATCTTCATCAGGGTCGACTTGCCCGCGCCGTTCTCGCCGACGAGGGCGTGCACGGTGCCGCGTTCGACGGTGATGTCGATGTCGTGGTTGGCCACCACGCCGGGGAAGCGCTTGGTGATGCCGCGCAACGCGACGGCGGCGGCGCGTTCGCTGGGGGCTTCGATGGCGCACCCTCCTCGGGACGAAAGCGGGAGCGGACGGACGGTGGGACGACGGACGTGGGAACGGTGTGACCGTACCGCGCCGCCCACCGCGGGCCGGGATTCGGGGCCGGCCGGCGGTGGGCGGCGGTGAGCGGTGGTACTCCCTCCCACGCGGGGGCGCGTCGGTGCGCGCGGGAGCGCGCCGCGGTTCCGCGTGGGAGGAGGGCGGTTACGGCGTCTCGTCGACCGAGATCTCGCCGTTGCGGATGGCGTCCGCGGCGGCGGTGATCTCGGCCTCGATGTCGTCGATGAAACCGCCGGAGGTGGCCAGGGAGACGCCGCCCTCGGCGAGGTCGTACTCGTGGATGCCCGAGGGGCCCCCGGGCGGGTCTCCGATCTCGACCCGGGTGATCAGGTCGTAGACCGCGTTGTCGACGCCCTTGACGACCGAGGTGAGGATCGAGTCCTGGTACTCGGCGAGGGCGGGCTGCTGGTACTGGTCGGAGTCGACGCCGATGGCCCAGGCGCCCTCCTGACCGGCGATCTGCTCGATGGAGCCGAGCCCCGACTGGCCGGCGGCGGTGTAGATCACGTCGATGCCGCGGTCGAGCATGCCGCTGGCCTTGTCGCTGGCGCGGGCGGCGTCGTTGAAGCCCTTGGGGTCGGACTCGTAGAGGTACTCGACGGAGACCTCGACGTCGGGGTTGGTGTCCGCGACGCCCTGCACGAAGCCGGCCTCGAACTTCTGGATCAGCGGGTTGTTCACGCCGCCGATGAAGCCGACCTGGCCGCTCTCGCTCTTCAGGGCGGCGGCGACGCCGGCGAGGTAGGAGCCCTCGTGCTCGGCGAAGAGCATGCCGTAGATGTTCTCGCCCTCGGGGGCGGCGTCCACGACGCCGAAGGTGGTGTCGGGGAAGTCGGCGGCGACCTCGGCGACGGCGTCGGCGTAGAGGAAGCCGACGGCGATCACCGGGTTGTAGCCCTCGCGGGCGAAGGTCTCCAGCCGCTGGACGCGGTCGGCGTTGGTCTCGCCCTCGTCCGCGGTGGAGTACTCGACGGGGATGTCGAGTTCCTCGGCCGCGCGGTCGGCGCCGCGGGCCGCGGACTCGTTGAAGGAGGCGTCGTCACGGCCGCCGACGTCGAAGGCGATGGCGACGCCCGCGTCCTCGTTCTCGGAGCCGGACTCGGTGGAACTCTCACCGCAGGCGCTGGCGGCGAGCGCCAGGACCGTGGTGATGGCGGCCGTTGCCGCAAGCCTGGTTACGCGGCGCAAGAGAACGATCCCTTCACACAGAAGCCGTGAGATGTCGGCGGAATCGTAACGCGCGTAGATCTGGCGTGAAGCCCGCTTCCCGGCCCGTTATCAGATCGGTGCGAACGCAACGCGTACGCAACATGGCGCCGGCGCCCGCCACGCCGCGGAGCCGCGCGACGCGCGCCGCCCTGACCTTGTCAGTCCAGGACGGCGGCGGCCGCGAGGAGCTCCGCGCCGACGCGGATGGCGCGCTCGTCCACGTCGAAGTCCCCCTGGTGGATGTCGCGGGGCGCACCGTGAGCGGACGCCTCGTCCGGAGAGCGGACGCCGAGACGGGCCATGGCCCCGGGCACGTGCTCCAGGTACCAGGAGAAGTCCTCCCCGCCGAGGCTCTGCTCGGTGGGCTCCACGGCGCCGGGGCCGTGCCGCTCGGTCATGGCGCGGGTCAGCAGGGCCGTGGCGTCCGCGTCGTTGACCACCGGGGGGACGCCCCGGACGTACCTCAGCTCGCACTTGGCGCGGTGCAGCGCCGCCACCTCGTCTATGGCGGCGTGGACGAGGTCCGGCGCGTCGTGCCAGGCGGCCAGGTCCAGGCAGCGCATGGTGCCGGCGAGGGTGGCCTGCTGGGGGATGACGTTGGGCGCGTGGCCGGCGGCGATGTGGCCCCAGGTGACGGCGAGGCCGGCGCGGGCGTCGACGCGGCGGGCCAGCAGCGCCGGCACGTCGGTGGCGATCCGGGCGGCGGCGGTGACGAGGTCGGTGGTGAGCTGGGGGCGGGCGGTGTGCCCGCCGGGGCCCGCCAGGGCGACCTCGATCATGTCGCAGGCGGAGGTGATGGCGCCGGTCCGCACGCCGATGCGCCCGACCTCGACCCGGGGGTCGCAGTGGACGGCGAGGATACGGCCGACGTCCTTCAGCGCGCCGGAGGCGATCGCGTCGTGCGCGCCGCCCGGCATGACCTCCTCGGCGGGCTGGAAGACCAGCCGCACGGGGCGGGGCAGCCGGCCGGCGCGGGCGGCCTCGGCCAGGAGCAGGCCGGCGCCGAGGACGACCGTGGTGTGGACGTCGTGCCCGCAGGCGTGGGCGCGGCCGGGGACCGTGGAGCGGTACGGCACCGTCTTGGTGTCGGGGATGGGGAGCGCGTCGAGGTCGGCGCGCAGGGCGAGGACGGGGGCGCCGCCGCTGGTGTCGCCGATGTCACAGAGCAGACCCGTGCCGCTGTCGAGGACCCGTGGGGCGAGACCGGCGCGCTCCAGCCGCTCGCGGACGGCCGCGGTGGTGCGTACCTCCTCGCGACCGAGTTCGGGGTGCATGTGCAGGTCCCGGCGGAAGGCGACGAGCTCCTCCTCCAGGGCGGGCTCCAGTTGCGGCAGTTCACTCACGTGACGAGATTAACGCTCCGGGGGCGGGAGTTGGGGGCTTGCGTGCGAAACGTCATCCCACCGAGTGCCCTCGTTGCCGCATGAGAACACCTGCGCCTGGGTATGACTGGTCTCTTTCGGGCATCTTCGCGCGTTGCTCGATTCGAGTGTGTCAGAGATCACTCGTGTCGCCCGCGGAGGCGGCCGGCGTGGCCGGAGCCGCCGGGGAGCGGAGCTCGTTCGGCGTCGAGAGCGTCCGCAGGCCGTGGGCGCCGAGCGCCGAGGCCGTCACGTTGCTGAGGAAGCCGGTGGCGCGCTCGGAGACCCGGTCGGTGTACCAGGTGTCCGCTATGTCGACGACCGCGACGGAGACCGTGGTGTCCGACAGCACCCGCGGCAGGGTGTGGACCACCGTGGAGGGGAAGCTCAGGATCGACGAGCCGATGGGCCCGCAGCGCGCCACCAGCTCCAGCGGCAGGTCGGGCCGGACGATCGTCAGGCCCGCCTCGACCGTGAGCCGCCCGAGCTTCTCGGCGCTCTCCTTGCGGTGCGCGAAGTACCGGGTGATGCCGTGGGCACGGGCCAGCCCGGTGACGGCTCGGACGTACCGGTCCTCGTCCAGCACGCCCGTCTCCACCAGGGAGGTGCCCACCATGTCGGCCCCGCCGGTCAGGTCGGGCGGGCCGAACTGGGAACGGGTCCACGCGAAGGTGTTCTCCGTGACGGTGACGCCGGGCGGGGCCTGGACCGGCATCACGGTGAAGACCTCGACGCTGCGGCCCTTGGCGGGCGTCAGCCGCGCCACCGCCCGCCGCGCCACCGGCGCGAACAGGGCGGCACGCGGCCCACGCGGCGCGCCGCGGTGCCACCGCACCAGCCGCTCACCGCGCCCGAGCTGCGCGGTGAACTCCATGGTGGCGGTGCCGTCGTCCACCACGACCACGTCGCAGCGACGGGCCATGGACAGCAGCAGCTGGAGGTAGTGCGAGAACGGGTCCCCGATGACCAGCCGCCTGGCGCGCCGCAGCGGCGCGGCCAGGGCGGCCAGGGCCCGGGACGGCGTCACGGCGCCGCCCCGGGCCTCGCGCCACAGCACGCGGCAGCCGGAGTCGCGGGCGATGCTCGCCATCCGCCGCAGCTGGCCCCTGCTGGCGGTGCCCTGCGGCGGGAGGATCACCACGGTGAAGGCACCGGGGCTCGCCGTGTGGGCCCACTCCAGGATGTTGAGCAGCTGGACCGGGCTCTCGGCGAACGCCAGCGTCTCGGCACCAGAGGCAACCATGCGGCTCGCGGCTCCGTTCTCGTGACGGGAGTCTTCGGGCGTCAGACCGCCGAGGCGGGCTCCCGCTCCTGCTCCTGCTCCTCGGCGACGACGCCCTTGACGCGGCGCAGCTTCTTCATCGGCGCCAGCTCGCTGTCGTAGACCTTCTTCACGCCGTCACCCAGGGCCTCCTCGATGGTGCGGATGTCCCGCACCAGGCGCACCAGGCCCTGCGGCTCGACGGAGGCGGCCTGGTCGGAGCCCCACATCGCGCGGTCGAGGGTGATGTGCCGCTCGACGAAGACGGCGCCGAGGGCCACGGCGGCCAGCGTGGTCTGCAGGCCGGTCTCGTGCCCCGAGTACCCGATCGGGACGTTCGGGTACTCGGCGTGGAGGGAGTGGATCACCCGCAGGTTCAGCTCCTCGGCCCGCGAGGGGTAGGTGCTGGTGGCGTGGCAGAGGAGGATGTTGTCGCTGCCGAGCACCTCCACGGCGTGCCGGATCTGCTTCGGGGTGGACATGCCGGTGGACAGGATGATCGTCCGGCCGGTGGAGCGCAGCTTGCGCAGCAGCTCGTCGTCGGTGAGCGAGGCGGACGCCACCTTGTGGGCGGGGACGTCGAAGCGCTCCAGGAAGTCCACGGCCTCGGTGTCCCACGGGGACGCGAACCAGTGGATGCCCTTCTGCCGGCAGTAGTCGTCGATGGCGCGGTAGTCGTCCTCGCCGAACTCGACGCGGTGCCGGTAGTCGATGTACGTCATCCGGCCCCAGGGGGTGTCCCGCTCGATGTCCCACTGGTCGCGGGGGGTGCAGATCTCCGGCGTGCGCTTCTGGAACTTCACGGCGTCGCAGCCTGCGTCGACGGCGGCGTCGATCAGGGCGAAGGCGTTCTCCAGGTCACCGTTGTGGTTGATACCGATCTCGCCCGTGACGTAGACGGGACGGCCGGGGCCCACGACGCGGTCGCCGAGCTTACGGAGGCGGTTGCCAGGGGTCATGCTGTGAGTTCCTTTCCGAGGATCCACGAGGCGATCTCGCGGATCGCGCCGGCCCCTCCGGGTGCGGAGGTGACCGCGCGGGCTGCGCCGCGCACGACGTCGTGGGCGGTGGCGACGGCGACCGGCCAGCCAACAAGGTCGAAGCACGGCAGGTCGTTGACATCATTGCCCGCGTAGAGCACGCGCTCGGGCGCGATTCCTTGCTCCTCGCACCACTGCTTCAGCGCGAGGTCCTTCCGGTCGACGCCGTGCATCACGGGGACGCGCAGCTTGCGCGCCCGTGCGGCGACGACCGGATTCTCCTCCGTGGACAGGATCAGCAGCGGCAGCCCGGCGCGGCGCAGGGCGGCGATGCCCAGGCCGTCGCCGCGGTGCACCGCGACGGTCTCCCGTCCTTCGGAGTCGACGTACACCCGGTCGTCCGTCTGGGTGCCGTCGAAGTCGAGCACGACCGCGTCAACGTCGTCGCGAGTCGGCAGATAGTCCACGAAAGCGTTGGGGAACGGCTCGGCCGGGATGACGGCCTTGCCACCGTCGAGCAGCGGAGCCAGCGCGCGGGCGCGCGCCAGGTCGTGTGGATCGTCGATCTCCAGCACCCGCGCCGGGTCGGTGCGGACCAGCTCGGTGCGGCCGAAGAAGCGGTGCTGCTCGGAACGGAAGCCCGCGGCTCGCATACCGTACACCGCGCCCGTCTCCAGCAGGTCCTCAGGGCGGTCCTGCCGGCGGGGCCGGTACGCCTTGTCGTGGTTGACGCCGTACCCGCCGGTGACGCGCCGGCCGCCGGGGGTGATGCCCTCCAGCTCCGACTCGCGCCACACGAAGCCGTGGAACGGGGCGACGGTCAGGGCGGTGTCGGCGCCGTCGAGGATGGCGGCGGCGACCCCGTCGATCTCCGCGCTCGTCAGGAACGGGCTGGTGCACTGCACGAGCAGCACCACGTCCACGGTGGTGCCGTGCCGCTCCTCGTAGACCTCCATGGCGTGCAGCACGGCGGACTCGCTGGTGGCGGTGTCGCTGGAGATCTGCTGGGGGCGCTCGATCACCTCCGCCCCCGTGGCGTGCGCCGCGGCGGCGATCCCGGGGTCGTCGGTGGACACGACGACGGCGCTGAGCAGCCGCGAGGCGCGGCACTCCCGCACGGCCCGCGACACCAGGGGAGCGTCCCCGACCGGGGCGAGGTTCTTACCGGGCACCCCCTTGGAACCGCCGCGCGCGGGAATGACTGCCAGGACAGTGCTCATGAGAATGCCTTCGTTCGTGTCTCGCTCTGGTCGCGGTGCCCGCCCCGGTCGGGCCGGGTCGCACCACTGTTTGTCTCACGGCACAGTCTCTCCCACGGTGTCGGCGGCGCGCCCACCGATGCCGCCCCGCCACTCCCGTCGGAGCCCACACGGAGGATCACCCCGGGGGTCGCTTGGAGGAACGGTGCGGCGATCGGATCGGCCGTGTCCCTGGTCGTCCTCTCGCCGTTCGTCCTCTCCTTGGACACCCGGGGGGCTGTCACAGTTGCCCCCACCGCCTTATGAGAGGCGCCACACGCTGCACGCCCGCGCGGTACGCGCCGCGCGCCGTGCTGCGCAGCACGCGCCGGGAGGCGCGGCGCAGCCCGGCCGTGGGACCCGTGGGCTGCGCGGCGGGCGCGACGGGCTCGCCCTTGGGGTCCAGGCCGTGCCTGGCGAGGATCCGCGGCAGGTACCCGGGGGCGGTGCGGACCGTGTAGAAGGGGGTGAGCGGGGGCAGGCCCGCCTTCCTCGCCGACTCCAGCAGCCCGGCCAGCCGGCCGCGCGCGGCGGCGAAGCCCTGCTCGCCGACGTCCTCGCCGTCCACGGCCCCGCCCGTGCCCCGCCCGGCCTGGCCGCCGAGGTCCAGGCCCTGGTCCGCCAGCCACGCGGCGTCGGGCCGCGGCAGGTGGCCGTCGTCGAGCTCGTCCCAGGAGGCCAGGCAGCCGGAGCCGATGAAGTAGTGGTTGCCCAGGGGCTCGCGCACGCCGAGGTCGGTGAGGACGGCCGTCGGTATGCCGCGCTGGAGCGACTCCAGGGCGGCGGTGGAGGAGACGGTGACCAGCAGGTCGGTGCCGTCGAGGACCTCGCCCATGTTGCCGTAGGCGAGCTGGAAGTTGGGCGGCTGCTCGTCCCTGGCGCGCTCGGCGAGGCGCTGGTACGGCAGCTCCTCGACGTGCGTGGTGTGCTCGCCCGGCTTGCTGCGCAGCTTCAGCACCACCTCGCGGTCCGGGTGGTGGCGGGCGTGCTCCATGGCGCGCCGCAGGAGGTACGCGCGGTCCACGCGGCTGTCGGGCACCGAGGGCTGCACGGCGAAGACGACGCGGAAGGGGCGCTCGCCGCGCTCGACGGCGCCCGCGTCGTACGACCTGCCGCCGAGGAACGGCAGCACGCACTCGGTGACGGCGGAGCTGTCGGCGCCCACGCCGTCGTAGACGGCGCGGAAGCGCTCCGCGTCGTGCGGGCTGTTGGCCAGCACGATGTCGGCGCCGTGGCGCAGCAGCAGGCCGTCGGCGAGCTTCTCGTACACCACGCCGACGTATCCGGTGACGACGACGGGCCGGCGGTCGGCGGTGCGCCAGGCGCGGGCCAGGCCGTGCAGCATCGCCTGCACGGTGCCGCCGACGCAGGACAGGACCAGCAGGTCGAACGGCTCCCGGCCCTCACCGCGGGTGCCGCTGTGGGCCCGCTTGCCGAGCTCGGCGAGGAAGGCGGCGGCGTCGATCTCCTCCAGCTCCTCGGCCGTCGCTCCGGTCTCCTGGAGCTGTCTCGCGGTGGGGGTGGCGCGTCCGTGGAGCAGGAAGCCGTGTACGGCCGCCTCGGGCGCCAGCCGGCGCGCGGTCAGCGCGCCCCACTTCCACCGGGTGTCGGAATCCGCCAGCACAGCCACGCGCAGTGGAGTGGGGGATGGGTCGGGCACGGACAAAAAGGTAGGCATCACGGCCGATCCTCGGGCCAACGGGGTCACAACAAACAGTTAACAGCATGCCTACGTCGCGCCAACTCCCCTCGCCCGCCCCCGGTCAGGGGGCTCGTGGACACCCCAGACGTCGCGGAGCGCGTCGCACACCTCGCCGACCGTGGCGTGCGCGGCGAGGGCCCGTTTCATGGGTGGCAGCACGCTCTCGCGCTCGGTGGCGGCCGCCCGGCGCAGCGCCGCCAGCGCGGCGCCGACGGCACGCGCGTCGCGCTCGGCGCGCAGCCGGGCCAGGCGCGCCGCCTGCCGCCGCTCGATCGCCGGGTCGACGCGCAGCGGCACGTACGGCTCCTCCTCGGCAGACCCGACGGGCTCTGCGGCATCGGCGTCCGCGTCGGCCCCGGCCGCTCCGTCGGCCCCGACCGCCTCGTGCCCGGCCGGCCGCCCGTCGCGGAAGCGGTTGACGCCGACGACGACGCGCTCGCCCTCCTCCACCTGCCGGGTCACGCGGTACGCCGCCCGTTCGATCTCCTCCTTCTGGAAGCCCTGCTCGATCGCGGCGACGGCCCCGCCCCGCTCCGCGACCCGCCGCATCAGCTCCTCGACGGCCTTCTCCATGGCGTTGGTCATGGCCTCGACGGCGTAGCTGCCGGCGAACGGATCGACGGTGGCGGTGAGGTCCGTCTCGTGGGCGAGCACCTGCTGGGTGCGGACCGCGAGCCGCGCGGCGGCCTCGCTGGGCAGGGCGAGCGCCTCGTCGTAGGCGTTGGTGTGGAGGGACTGGGTGCCGCCCAGCACCGCCGCCAGGGCCTGCACGGTGACGCGCACGAGGTTGACCCGGGGCTGCTGGGCGGTCAGCTGCACGCCGGCCGTCTGGGTGTGGAAGCGCAGCCGCCACGAGCGGGGGTCGCGGGCGCCGAGCTCCTCCCGCGTCAGCCGCGCCCAGATCCGGCGGGCGGCGCGGAACTTCGCGACCTCCTCCAGCAGCGTGGTCCGCGCCACCAGGAAGAACGACAGGCGGGGCGCCACCTCGTCGACGTCCATCCCGGCCTCGCGCGCGGCGTCGAGGTACGCCAGGGCGTTGGCGAGGGTGAACGCGACCTCCTGCGCGGGCGTCGCGCCGGCCTCGGCCATGTGGTAGCCGGAGACCGAGATGCTGTTCCACCGGGGCAGCTCGTCGCGGCAGTACCGCAGGACGTCGGCGGCCAGCCGCAGCGAGGGGGCCGGCGGGAAGATGTAGGTGCCGCGCGCGACGTACTCCTTCAGCACGTCGTTCTGGACGGTGCCGGTGAGGGCGCGCGGGTCCACGCCCCGCTCCTCGGCGACAAGCTGGTAGAGCAGGAGGAGCGGCGCGGCCGGCGCGTTGATCGTCATCGAGGTGGAGACGCGCTCCAGCGGGATGCCGTCGAGGAGGGTCCGCATGTCCGCCAGGGAGTCGATCGCGACGCCCACGCGGCCGACCTCGCCGCGGGCCTGCGGGGCGTCGGAGTCGTAGCCCATCTGGGTGGGCAGGTCGAAGGCGACCGACAGGCCCGTGGTGCCGTGGGCGATGAGCCGCCGGAAGCGGGCGGCCGTCTCGGCGGCCGTGCCGAAGCCGGCGTACTGACGCATGGTCCAGGGCCGGCCCCGGTACATCGTGGGGTACACGCCGCGGGTGAAGGGGTACTCCCCCGGCCGGCCCAGCTGCCGCTCGGGGTCGAAGCCGGCGAGCGCCTCGGGCCCGTAGACCGGCTCGACGGGCAGTCCGGACTCCGTCTCGACGGGTGCCTCGGGTGCCTCGGACGCGTGGGGTGCGCTGGACGGTTCGGACGCGTCGGACGCGCCGGGTGCCTCGCGTTCGGACTCGCGCGCCATCCCGCCCGTCCTTCCGTCCCGTGGCCGCCCGCCCGTCGCGGCGGCGCGCCCCGGCCCGTCGCTCCCGGCCCGCGCACCGCCCCACCCACCCTCGACACGGACTGTATCGAGACGTGCGCGCGGAGGTGGCGCGACGTGGCCGAGACGCACCTGCACGGCGGCGGAGAACGGGACGGGGCCGCGCCCGACGGCCGCGGCCTGCGCCGAGGGCGCTCGGACGGCCCGAGCCGGCGGGACGCCGACCGGACGGAGCGCGGCGGCGCGGTCGGAGAGGAAGCGCGCGGGCGGGGCTAGGGGGAAAGATGCCGCCCCGCCCGCGCCTCGGGCGTCCCCGAGGTACGGGGGGGACCTCGGGCGCCCTGTCGGCCGATGACCAGTCGGCCTTGCTTCTTACAGCGTCGGGGCGCCGTTTTCTGTTACATGCTCGGGCAGCCGCTCCGCGACGCAGTCCGGCAGGTCCGCGACGATCAGCTGGGCCAGCCGGCGCAGACCCCGGTGCTGGGCGGTGCGCACGGCCCCCGGGCGGCAGCCCAGCAGGGCCGCGGCCCGCCGGGCGTCCAGGCCCATGACGGAGCGCAGGACGACGGCGCCCGCCTGCTCACGGGGCAGCGAACGCACCAGGTTGAACGTCCGGGAGGTGGCGAGCGAGACCATCGCCTCCTCGGCGGTGTCCGCGCCGTCGGGCAGCTCCGCGAGGGCCGCCTCCTCCACGTGGACCTCCGCGGGCCGCCGGGCGCGCGCCCGCAGGTGGTCGAGCGCGCGGTTGCGGGCGATCCTGGCGGTCCAGCCGCGGAAGCGGTCGGCGTCGCCGCTGAACCGCGCGAGGTCCCGGGTTATGTGCAGCCAGGCCTCCGCGGCGACGTCCTCGGCGTCCCGGTCGGCGACGATCGTGCGGACGTAGCCGAGCAGCCGGGGGTGGACGGTCCGGAATATGTGGGAGAACGCGGCCTCGTCTCCCCCCTGGGCCGCCTGCACGGCGGCACTGAGCTCGCTGTCTGCTCCCTGCACTCCCGGCTCCCCCCTCTGCGGCTGGCCGCATCGTCACAGAGCTGGTAACGGTTCCCTACCGGCAACGGTTCACTTGGTCGACTGGTGACTGTGCGTCTTACCTGCTGGAACGCTACGCGTCAGAAGCCTTTCCCGTCCATGGCGCATCCGGACGTATCCGCTCGGTAACGCGTTCGGGGTTCGTAGCGCTGTAGGGAGTACGGGCCCGCGCCCCGTTGGGCTCGTGACGGCGGCAGCCGGGGTCTCTCCTGTGGGGGGTGGCGGCCCTGGCTGCTCGCCGGGCCTTCCGGCCGGGACCGCCCGGGGCCGGGCGGGGAGGGGTCGGGGCGGGGCGGGCGAGGGCCCGAGCGATCGTCCGGGCCGCGTCAGGATCCCGTCCGCGCGGGGAGCTGTCCGCAGGTCTGCCCGGGATTGTGGCCGAAAATCCGGACCGTCTCGTGGCCACCGGATGGCCGGAACGCGCGCGGAGTCCGCGCGGCGTCCACGCGGACTCCCCCGGACCCGGCGCGCTCTACGGCCCGATTGTCACTCCTCGTCGATACGATGACCGCGGTCGGTGACAGATCCGGCCCTGGTCCGGCCGGCGCACCCCGTGGGACGGCCGGCCCGGAAAGACCGCTCGAAGGGTTCGACCGTGCCGGCAGGAACGCTCTACCGCGGCCGGGAAGGCATGTGGTCCTGGGTGGCGCACCGCGTCACCGGGGTCCTGGTCTTCTTCTTCCTCTTCGTCCACGTGCTCGACACCGCGCTGGTGCGCGTCTCGCCCGAGGCGTACGACGACACGATCGCGGTGTACAAGACGCCGATCGTGGCCTTCATGGAGTACGGGCTGGTCGCCGCCGTCCTCTTCCACGCGCTCAACGGGCTGCGCGTCGCGGCCGTCGACCTGTGGGACCGGGGGCCGCGCGTCCAGCGTTCGATGCTGTGGACCGTCGTCGGGGTGTGGGCGGTGCTGATGGCGCTGGCCGCGTACCCGGTGCTGGGGCACGCCCTGCGCGAGATGTTCGGGAGCTGACGCGATGGCCGCCACCCACACCCCGTCGCCGGAGCACCCCGCCCCGCTCCTGGAGCCGCCCCGGGCCCGCACCTCCCGCACCCCGAGCGTCACCCGGGGCAACGCGGAGCTCTACGGCTGGCTCTTCATGCGCCTGTCGGGCGTCCTGCTCGTCCTGCTCGTCGTCGGCCACCTCGTGGTCCAGCTGGTGCTCGCCGGCGGCGTCAGCAAGGTCAGCTTCGCGTACGTGGCGGGCCGCTGGGCCTCCCCGTTCTGGCTGGCGTGGGACCTGATCATGCTGTGGCTCGCGCTGCTGCACGGCGCGAACGGCCTGCGGACCATCGTCAACGACTACGCCCAGCACACCGCCACCCGCCTGTGGCTGAAGGCCCTCCTCTACGTCGCCACCGGCTTCACCGTGCTGCTGGGCACGCTGGTGATCCTCACCTTCGATCCCAACCTCCGCTGATCCCCGTCCGCTGATCCCGCTTCCGCTCACGGACCGTTCGCCAGGGGCCGCCCCCATGCAGAGCCACACCCCCTCCCCGACCACCCACCACCACACCTACGACGTCGTCGTCGTCGGAGCCGGCGGCGCCGGGATGCGCGCCGCCATCGAGGCCACCCCGCGCTGCCGCACGGCCGTGCTGACCAAGCTGTACCCCACCCGGTCCCACACCGGCGCCGCCCAGGGCGGCATGGCCGCCGCCCTGGCGAACGTCGAGGAGGACAGCTGGGAGTGGCACACCTTCGACACCGTCAAGGGCGGCGACTACCTCGTGGACCAGGACGCCGCCGAGATCCTGGCGAAGGAGGCGATCACCGCCGTCCTGGACCTGGAGCGGATGGGCCTGCCGTTCAACCGCACGCCCGAGGGCCGCATCGACCAGCGCCGCTTCGGCGGCCACAGCCGCGCCCACGGCGAGGCCCCCGTGCGTCGCTCGTGCTACGCGGCGGACCGCACCGGGCACATGATCCTCCAGACGCTCTACCAGAGCTGCGTCAGGGAGGGCGTGGAGTTCTTCAACGAGTTCTACGTGCTCGACGTGCTGCTGAGCGAGGGCCGCGCGGCAGGCGTCGTCGCGTACGAGCTGGCCACGGGCGAGCTGCACGTCTTCCGCGCCCGGGCCGTGGTCTTCGCCTCCGGCGGGAACGGCAAGTTCTACAAGGTCACCTCCAACGCCCACACCCTCACCGGGGACGTGCAGGCCGCCTGCTTCCGCCGCGGCCTGCCGCTGGAGGACATGGAGTTCTTCCAGTTCCACCCCACCGGCATCTGGCGGATGGGCATCCTGCTGACGGAGGGCGCCCGCGGCGAGGGCGGCATCCTGCGCAACCGGCACGGCGAGCGCTTCATGGAGAAGTACGCGCCGGTGATGAAGGACCTCGCCTCCCGCGACGTGGTCTCCCGCTCGATCTACACCGAGATCCGCGAGGGCCGCGGCTGCGGCCCCGACGGCGACCACGTGGTGCTCGACCTGACGCACCTGCCGCCCGAGCAGCTGGACGCGAAGCTTCCCGACATCACCGAGTTCGCCAGGACGTACCTCGGCATCGAGCCGTACACCGACCCCGTCCCGATCCAGCCCACCGCGCACTACGCGATGGGCGGCATCCCCACCACCGTCCACGGCGAGGTGCTGGCGAACAACACCGAGGTGGTGCCGGGGCTGTACGCGGCCGGCGAGGTGGCCTGCGTCTCCGTGCACGGCGCGAACCGCCTGGGCACCAACTCCCTCCTCGACATCAACGTCTTCGGCCGCCGCGCCGGCATCGCCGCCGCCGAGTTCGCCGCGGGCGCCCCCCTCGTCGAGCCGCCCGAGCGTCCCGAGGCGTTCGTGGCGGAGCTGGTGGAGCGGACGCGCTCCTCCACGGGCGGCGAACGCGTCCCCGTCATCCGCCGCGCCCTCCAGGAGACGATGGACGCCAACGCCATGGTGTTCCGCACCGAGGGCACCCTGAAGCAGGCACTGACGGACATCGGGGAGCTGCGCCGTCGGTACCGCGGGGTGGCGGTGCAGGACAAGGGCCGCCGGTACAACACCGAGCTGCTGGAGGCGCTGGAGCTGGGGAACCTGCTGGAGCTGGCCGAGGTGCTCGTGACGTCCGCCCTGGCCAGGAAGGAGTCGCGCGGCGGCCACTACCGCGAGGACCACCCGCACCGGGACGACGTCAACTTCATGCGCCACACGATGGCGTACCGCGAGGTGGGCGCCGGGGGTGCGGACGGCGCGGACGCCACGGACGGCGCCGCCGGCACCGAGTCGATCCGGCTGGAGTACAAGCCCGTCGTCGTCACCCGCTACCAGCCGATGGAGCGCAGCTACTGATGACCGCACCCGCCGACACCACCCCGCCCGAGGAGAGCGCCCCGCCCGACGAGGCCGCCGACCACCTCGCCACGGTGACCTTCCGCGTCCGCCGCTTCGACCCCGAGGTGGCGGCCGAGGCCCGCTGGCAGGACTTCACCATCCGCATCGACCCCAGGGAGCGGGTCCTCGACGCGCTCCACCAGATCAAGTGGGAGGAGGACGGCACCCTCACCTTCCGCCGCTCCTGCGCCCACGGCATCTGCGGCTCCGACGCGATGCGGATCAACGCCCGCAACCGCCTCGCCTGCAAGACCCTCGTCAAGGACATCGCCGACCTCCGCGCGAAGGGCGGCGCCGGACGGCCCGTCACCATCGAGCCGATCAAGGGCATGACGGTGCTGAAGGACCTGGTGGTGGACATGGAGCCGTTCTTCCAGGCGTACCGCGACGTGATGCCGTTCCTCGTCACCTCGGGCAACGAGCCCATCCGCGAGCGGCTCCAGTCACCCGCCGAGCGGCAGCGCTTCGATGACACCACCAAGTGCATCCTCTGCGCCGCCTGCACCTCCTCCTGCCCGGTGTACTGGAACGACGGGCAGTACTTCGGCCCGGCGGCGATCGTCAACGCCCACCGCTTCATCTTCGACTCGCGCGACGAGGGTGCCCGGCGCCGCCTGGAGATCCTCAACGACCGGGACGGCGTGTGGCGCTGCCGCACGACGTTCAACTGCACGGACGCCTGCCCGCGCGGCATCGAGGTGACGAAGGCGATCCAGGAGGTCAAGCGGGCCCTGGTCACCCGCCAGCTCTGAGACGCCGCCGAGGCCCGCCGGACCCGCCCGAGGAGGCGCCGCGCGGCCCCGGCCGCCCCCCACGCCCGGCCCACGGCGGCGCCGATCCCCTGGTTGACCTGCGTCGCGGGGCTTCATTCGCGGCACGCGCGGTGTCACAGTGGCAGGGTGACAGGAGAGCACCACGGGCTGGTGGCCCGACTGCGCGAGGGCCTGCCCGCCGAGGCGGTCCTGACCGACCCCGACGTCACCGCCTCCTACGCGCACGACATGGCGAGCTTCTGCCCGGCCGGCTCCCCGGCGGTCGTCGTGCTGCCCCGCACCACCGAGCAGGTCCAGCACGTGCTGCGCACGGCGAGCGAGCTGCGGGTGCCCGTGGTGCCGCAGGGCGCGCGCACCGGCCTGTCGGGCGCGGCCAACGCGGTCGACGGCTGCGTGGTGATCTCCCTGGTCCGCATGGACCGCGTCCTGGAGATCGACCCGGTCAACCGCGTCGCCGTCGTCGAGCCCGGCGTCGTCAACGCGGCCCTGTCCAAGGCCGTCGCCGCCCACGGCCTGAGCTATCCCCCCGACCCCTCCAGCTGGGAGCAGTGCACCATCGGCGGGAACATCGGCACCGGCTCGGGCGGCCTGTGCTGCGTGAAGTACGGCGTCACCGCCGAGTACGTCCTCGGCCTGGAGGTGGTCCTCGCCGACGGGCGGCTGCTGCGCACCGGCCGCCGGACCGCCAAGGGCGTCGCGGGCTACGACCTGACCCGCCTGTTCGTCGGCTCCGAGGGCACCCTCGGCGTGGTCGTCGGCGCCGTGCTGGCGCTGAGGCCCGCGCCGCCGCGGCAGCTGGTGCTGGCCGCCGAGTTCGGCTCGACCGCCGCGGCCGGCGAGGCCGTGGCCGCCATCATGGCCGCCGGCCACACCCCGTCACTGCTGGAGCTGATGGACGCCACCACCATCGCCGCCGTGAACCGCCTCACTCGCATGGGCCTGCCCGAGTCCACGCGGGCGCTGCTGTTGGCCGGCTTCGACACCCCCGATCCGGCGGAGGACCTGGCGGCCGTCGCAGAGCTCTGCCGGGCGGCGGGCGCGAGCGAGGTCGTGCCGGCCGACGACGAGGCCGAGTCCGAGCAGCTGCTCGCCGCGCGCCGCTCCGCGCTCAGCGCGCTGGAGGCCGTGACGGGCACGACGATGATCGACGACGTGTGCGTGCCGCGCAGCCGGCTGGCCGAGCTGCTCGACGGCGTGGCCGCGATCGCCGACCGCCACGCGCTGACGATCGGCGTCGTGGCGCACGCGGGCGACGGCAACACCCACCCCACGGTCTGCTTCGACGCCGGCGACCCGGAGGAGACGCGCCGGGCCCGCGTCTCGTTCGACGAGATCATGGCGCTGGGCCTGGAACTGGGAGGCACCATCACCGGCGAGCACGGGGTGGGGGTGCTCAAACGCGACTGGCTGGCGCGTGAGCTCGGCCCCGACGTGCTGGAGCTCCAACGCGGCATCCGGCGGGTCTTCGACCCGCTGGGCATCCTCAACCCCGGCAAGGTCCTCTGACTCCTCCGACCGCGCCCGGCCCGGGCGACGCCAGCGCCCCGGACCGACCCCGCCTTGGGCCCTGTCCGGCCTAGTCGAGGTGTCCCGGCACGGGCATACGGAACTCCACCTCCACGGGACGCCCCGTCAGCCGGACCGTCACGCTCTGGCTGCCCAGCTGCGGCGCCGTGGCCGCCAGCAGGAACTCGCCACGGCCCGGCGCGGTCACGGTGAACGCGCCGTCCGCCGCGCTCCGCGTCTTCGCCAGGCGCCGGCCGCCCTCCGCGCCCGTCAGCGTGACCACCGCCCGGGGCAGCGCCACGCCCAGCGCGTCCCGCACCATCCCCCGGATCACCAGCGCCGCCGCCTCCGTCTCGGCGTCCACCACCACCTCGGCCGCGGGCCGCGCCGCCGGCTCGCCTGTCACCGCCTCGCCCGCCACCGAACCGCCCGCCGCCGTCCCGTCCGGCGCCGCCGTCGTCGTCTCCACAGCCGTCGTCTCCGCCACCGTGCCCGTGTCCTGCTCCTCGTTCCACTGCTCGCCGTGTGAGAGGGAGTCCGCCATCCCCACGCTCCTCGTTCGCTCCCCTGTTTCCACCACGCTGTCAGTTTGTGCCCTGACCGTTATCTACGACACCTGAACGGGGCAAAGAGTTGAGCTACCGAGGTGATTGGGACAGAAACCGAACAATGGGCCGAGCGACCAGCGAGAAGCGCGGGCACGGGCACGGTCGGGGGAGCGGACGAGGGAGCGGACAGGGGTCCGCTGGGGATCACGCCTCCGGCGACGCCAGCGTGATCACCGTGATGTCGGGATCGGCGCCGACCCGGACCGGCGGCCCCCAGGAGCCGGCGCCACGGCTGACGTACAGCTGCGTGTCGCCGTAGCTCTCCAGGCCCGCCACAGTCGGGTTCACCAGCCCCGCCAGGAGGGTGCCGGGCCACAGCTGCCCGCCGTGGGTGTGCCCGGACAGCTGGAGGTCCACCCCGTGGTCGACCGCGTCGTGGATGGTGGCCGGCTGGTGCGACATGAGCACGGCGGTGCGCTGCCGGTCGCGGTCCCCGAGCGCCGCCTCGAAGTCGGGCCCGCCGTGGTCGCTGCCCTCGCCGTCGAGGTCGTTGACCCCGGCGAGGTCGAAGTACGGCAGCTCGCGCCGCTCGTTCTCCAGCGGTTCGAGGCCGAGCTCCCGGACGTGGGCGATCCACTCCTCGGTGTCGACGTAGTACTCGTGGTTGCCCGTGACGAAGAAGGAGCCGTCGCGGGAACGGATCTGGGCGAGCGGCTCGGCGGCGGCGCGCAGGTCGTCCACCTCGGCGTCGACGAGGTCGCCGACCATGGTCACGATGTCGGGCTGGGTGGCGTTGAGCGCGTCCACGACCCGCTGGCAGTGGGAGCGGCCCAGGATCGGCCCGAGGTGGACGTCGCTGACCACCGCTATCCGGTACCCGTGGGAGGCCCGGGGGAGCTTCGCCAGCTGGATGGTGACGTGCTTGGTGCGCAGCCGCCGCGCGGCGTAGGTGCCGTAGCCCATCGTGCCCGCCGCGACCACGCCGGCGCCCACCGCGACGCCCCGCGCCACGAGCCGCCGCCGGCTGAGCTCCGCGGCGCTCGGCTCCCCGCCGTCCCGGCCGCCCCGACCGTCCCGTTCGCCGGCGTCCGCTCCGCCGGAGCCGCCCGCGTTCGATCCGCCCGCGTTCGAGCCATCGGCCGACGCCCCGTCCTCCGAGGCCCCGTCCTCCGAGGCCCCCTCCGACGCCTCGTCGCCCGCACGGGCCTTCCCCCGCTCGGGCAGCCCCGCGCCACCCGACGCCGCGCGGCCCGCCGCACCGGCCCCGGCGACGGCCGGCTCGGGCAGCGGCGCGGCGGCGTCCGCGGCCCGCGGGGCCCGCGCGGCCTCCCCCGCACCGCCCGGCTCCGCACCCGTCTCGCCACCCTTCTCCCCGCCCGCGGCGGCACGCATCCGGCGCAGCAGCAGCGGGCGCAGCGCCTCGCCGACGAGCAGGCAGGGCACCAGGTAGAGCAGCGATCCGAACCAGTACATGCCGGGCCACGCCACGACCTGCCGCAGCTCGAACGGCAGACCCATCTGCGCGCCCGCGATCGTGATCGTCACCAGCAGCGGCACCACGATCATCACGACCGTCCCGACCCGCCGGTACCAGCCACCCGGCACGGACACGTCGCGCACCAGCCGTTTCCACAGGTACCAGTGGATGCCGCCCACGAGAGCGGTGACGACGGTGGCGAAGATGACGACCATGAAGTTCCTTCCAACGGGTGGTGCGCCGCGTACGTCCAAGTATCGGACACACCCTCTGACGGCCCCTCACCGGTTTGGCGCGGCCCTCACAGGCGTGGACGCGGCCCGGCACAGGTAAGTTCACTCTGTGCCGTTCAGTCGCTCGTCCGCTTGTCGGACTCCCGTACGCACGCCACGCGCGCTCCGCCGCGCCGGGGTGACCGCCGCCACGTTCGCGCTGGTCCTGGGTCCTGTCCTGTTCGGTGTTCCGGCCCAGGCGGCGCCCGACGAGCCGCCCGCCGACATGTCCGAGATCGGCGGCGAGCTGCTCGGCCGCTCCGGCACGCAGGTCCACGCGGGTGACGGCGTCCCTCGGCTGCCGAGGGACCTCTCCGCCAAGGCGTGGATCGTGGCGGACGCGGAGAGCGGCGAGGTCCTCGCCGCGCACAACGCGCACTGGCCGCTCGCCCCGGCCAGCACGATCAAGATGCTCTTCGCCGACACCCTGCTGACGGAGTTCGAGCCCGACGAGGTGTACCTCGCCAAGCCGGAGCACTTCGTCGACATGGGCGCCGGCAGCAGCGCCGTCGGCATCTCCGACGGCCACACCTACACCGTCGAGGACCTGTGGCACGGCGTCTTCCTCGCCTCGGGCAACGACGCGGTCCACGCGTTGACGGCCATGAACGGCGGCAGGGAGAAGACGGTCGCCGCGATGAACGAACGGGCCGAGGAGCTCCAGGCCCACGACACCCACGTCGTCAACCCCGACGGCTACGACGCCCGCCGCCAGACCTCCTCGGCCTACGACCTGACCCTCATCGCCCGCGCCGCCCTGCGCAACGAGGACTTCCGCGACTACGTCTCGACGCCGCGCTACGACTTCCCCGGCCAGGGCCGGGGCGCGAAGCGCGAGACGTACGAGATCCAGAGCACCAACCGCCTGCTGGTCGGCGCCCCGGGGCTCGACCCGTACCCGGGCATCGCCGGCATCAAGAACGGATACACCTCCAACGCGGGCTACACCTTCACGGGCGTCGCCGAGCGCGAGGGCCGGACGGTGCTGGTGACCGTGATGGACCCCAGCGGCCGGGGCGACGACGGCCTGGAGGTCTACCGGCAGGCGGCGGCGCTGCTGGACTGGGGCTTCGAGGCGGCCGGGCGGGCCGAGCCGGTCGGGGAGCTGGTGCCGCCGCTCAGCGAGATCGAGAACGCGGGCGGCGCCGAGTCGGCCAGCGGGCCCGAGGGCCGCGACGGCACGGCGAACGCGGTGGGCGGCGGCGACGGCTCGGCTGCCGCCGAGGACGACGACGGCCCGGCCGGCGGCGTCGTGCTGGCGGCCACGGCCGCGGGCCTCGCTGCGGTCGCGGCCGGCGCGTACGTCTTCCACCGCCGCCGTCCGCTGGCCCTGGCAGCCCTGCGCACGTCCCGAACGCCGGGGACGTCGGGAACTCCGGGGCCGTCGGGGCCGTCGGGAACGCCCCGCCCGCTGCCGCCGCGGCCCGAGGACGGCGAGGACGGCGGGGGCAGCGAGGACGGCGCGCGTCGCGGCACGGACGACGGGAACGACGCGAACGGTGCGAACGGTGCGAACGGCACGAACGGCGCGAAGCCGTAGCCGGCCCACGCGACCGGGCTCGGCGGCTCGTCTACGGCGCCTCGACGCCCGAGACCAGGTACCGGGCCACCTCGGCGTCCCGGATGCGGGCCGCCTGCGCCGGCTCGGGCCCAGCACCACGGAAACGCGCCAGGTCCGCCTCGCTCTCCCACCGCTCGTACACGTTGATCCGCCCCGGATCGACCGGGTCGGGTGACAGGGCGAAGTCGAGGCATCCGGCGCTGACCCGCGCCTGCTCGACGACCTTCCCGCATCCGGCCAGATAGGCGTCACGCTCGGCGGCGTCCACCCACACCTTCCCGGCGATGATGATCACGGCCCCTCCTCTTCCTCCTCGGGTGGCGGCCGCTCGCCCCGGCGAGCACGGGCGGCACGACCACTCGCGCCCGCGGCCACCTGACTCGGGAGGACAGACCGAGCCGGCACGCCGGACTCATCGGCCGGACGGCTCGGACGGCTCGGACGCGGGGGGAGGCGTCTAGCGGGCGCGCATCAGCGGCCCCGCCGCCTCGCTCGACTCCTCCGCCGGGCTCGACCGGCGCACGAAGCGGAACTCCCGCTGCTGCCGCCACGCGCCGGACCCGTCCTGCTCGTAGAGCGCGAACCCGTCCGCCGTCCACGTCGCCTCGTAGTCGGCGAGCGCCTCCTGCGCGGTGTCCATCGCCTCCTCGGCGATGCCGTGCGCCACCGTGACGTGCGGGTGGTACGGGAACGGCAGGGCGCGGTCCAGCGGCCCGCCGGGCTCCCTGACCCGCTCCTGGAGCCAGCCGCAGGCCGAGGAGCCCTCGACGACCCGGACGAAGACCACGGGCGACAGCGGCCGGAAGGTGTCCGTGCCGCACAGCCGCATCGGGAACGGCCGCCCCGCCGTGGCGACGGCCGCGAGGTGATCGACGATCTCGGGAAGCGTCGCCGCGTCGACCTCGGTGGGCGGCAGGAGCGTGACGTGCGTGGGGATCACGGCGGCGGCGGCGTCACCGAAGCCCAGGCGGCAGCGTTGCAGCAGGCCGCCGTGCGGCTCGGGAACGGCGATGGACACGCCGAGCGTGACGGTCCCCACAGCTCATCTACCTCCTCGCCCCGTTTGCGGCCCGGCTGTCAGTGTGCCGGGAGGAGGCGCGCAAGGCGAGCCATGGACGTCACACACCCGTCACACCTCCAGACATTCACCGCCACAGTCCCATGACGGCACCACCACGACTCCGTCCAGGCTCCGCCCCGGCTCCGGCTCCGGCGTCGGTTCCGGCCTCGGTTCCGGTTCCGGGCCCGGTTCGGCAACGGTCGCCGGCCGACGGGTGACGGGCGAGGGCCGCGCCCAGCCGTCGCACGCCCATGCCCACGGCCGCGCCCGCCGCCCTACGGCGCCGCGGGCAGGAAGCCGACCCGCTCGTAGACCTCGCGCAGCGTCTGGGCCGCCACCACGCGGGCCTTCTCCGCGCCCTTGCGCAGGATCGCGTCGAGCTCCGCCGGGTCGTCCAGGAACTCCAGCGTCCGGCTGCGGAACGGCTCCACCCACTCGGCGAAGACCTCGGCGACCTCCGTCTTGAGCGCCCCGTAGAGCCGTCCGGCGAACTTCTCCTCCAGCTGGGCCACGCTCTCCCCGGTCAGCGCCGAGTAGATCGTCAGCAGGTTGCTGACGCCGGGCTTGGCCTCCGGGTCGTACCGGATCACGGTGTCGGTGTCGGTGACCGCGCTGCGGAACTTCTTCGCCGACGTCTTCGGCTCGTCCATCAGCCAGACGATGCCCTTGGCCGCGGAGGCGGACTTGCTCATCTTGACCGAGGGGTCCTGGAGATCGAAGATCTTCGCGGCCTCCTTGAGGATGTACGCCTCGGGCAGCGTCAGGGTCTCGCCGTACCGGCCGTTGAAGCGCTGCCCGATGTCCCGGGTCAGCTCGATGTGCTGCCGCTGGTCCTCGCCGACGGGCACGTGGTCCGCGTGGTAGAGCATGATGTCCGCGGCCTGGAGCACGGGGTAGGTGAAGAGGCCGACCGTCGTGCCGTCCGCCCCGTGGCGGGCCGACTTGTCCTTGAACTGCGTCATGCGCGACGCCTCGCCGAAGCCGGTCAGGCAGTTCAGCACCCAGGCGAGCTGGACGTGCTCGGGGACGTGGCTCTGGACGAAGAGTGTGCACCGGTCCGGGTCGACGCCGGCCCCGAGCAGCTGGGCCGCCGCAAGCCGCGTGGACGCCCGCAGCTCGGCCGGGTCCTGTCCCGGGATGGTGATCGCGTGCAGGTCCACGACGGAGTAGTACGCGTCGTGGGTGTCCTGGAGGGCCACCCACTGGCGGACCGCGCCGAGGTAGTTGCCCAGGTGGAACGAGCCCGCGGTGGGCTGGATGCCGGAGAACGTACGCAGTCGCTCGGTGGTGTGCTGGGTGGCCATGCGGCCATTCTCTCAGGCGCCGCGGCGCGCCCCGTACCCCTCTGCGCGTGCCCGTCCCGCAGTCGTCCGACACCGCGCCGGCACCCTTCCCGCACCCGTCCGACACCGCTCCGGCACCCGTTCCGCGCCACCCGCGCACCGGTCCCGCGCACCGGTCCCGAGCAACGTCCCGAGCACCCGCGAGGCGTGGACGCCCGGCCTGTCCCCACCCCCGTAAGGGACGGACCGGGCGCCTGGCGGTGGAACGGCGTGCGGCGCCCCGGGCAGAGCGAGGGGTGGATCGCTCCCTCCCGGGGCACCACCATCGTGGGCGGGCGAATCAGGACATGGCCATAGCCGCTGGCCAGCCGGGGACATCGCGGGACGCTCACGTCGCTGAGCTGCACCAACGCGGTGGCCGGTGGGACGTCGCGGGACGCGGGGATGGCCGGAAGTCCCACCGCGCGCACGCCGCACGGGAACCGCCGCCCCTCCGCGTGCTATCGAGCGGATGAGATCAGGAGCAACACCGCGCCACGGGGCGTGGCGCGGACTACGGACGGACCGGGGTGGGTCATGTCACGTTGGAAGTCGTTGCCGGAGTCACTGGATCCCCAGGCCCAGCGGCTCGTCGTGCGTATGCGTCAACTGAAGGACCACAGCGGGCTGAGCCTGGCGGCCCTGGCGAGGAAGACGTACGTCAGTCGCTCGGCCTGGCAACGGTACCTCAACGGGGCCGCGTTGCCGCCGAGACAGGCCGTCGAGTCGCTGGCGCGGGTCACCGGGACCGAGCCGGAGCCGCTGTTGGCGCTGTGGGAGGTGGCCGCCGCACGGCTCCCCGCCTCGCAGCTCCCCCCGCCGGGAGCGGACGGCGTTCCCGGCGGGGAGTACGGCGAGGGCGTCGGCGACGAGGGGGCCTTCGCCCCCGCCCCGCCGCCCGACGCGCCGCGCGGCGGACGGCGGAGGTGGGCGCTGCTGGCTCCCGCCCTGGTGGTCGCGGTGGCGGTGGCCGCCGCGACGCTGCTCTTCCTCCAACCCTGGGACTCCGGCGACGAGGACACCGCCGGGGCCGGCCCCACCGCGTCCTCCCAGCCCGGTGAGCCGAGCGATCCGACACCCGTGGCCTCGGGCGCCTCCCCGTCGACCTACCCCTGCGAGAACCTCCGCGGCGAGGGCCGCCTCTACTCCGGGAACAGCACGACGATGACCGAGCTGCTCGGCATCCAGTCCGCCGGCCCGGCCGTCGCCGAGGTGCAGTGCCTGCTGCTCAGACACGGCATCGACCCGGGCCCCGTCGACGGCCTCTTCGGTTCGCTCACCGAGGCGGCCGTCATCGAGTTCCAGCGCGAGGCGGGCCTGACCGCCGACGGCATCGTCGGGCCCATGACCTGGGAGGCGCTGCGCGATGGCTGAGGTGCCCGGGCCACAGTTCCAGCCGGAGCCCGAGGTACGGCACCTGTGCGAGCAGCTCCGTGCGCTGAAGCGGCGTACGGGCCTCAGCTACGCGGCGCTCGCGGCCGAGACCGGCTTCAGCAAGTCCTCCTGGGAGCGGTACCTCAACGGGAAGACGTTGCCGCCGCGCGAGGCCGTGGCGGCGTTGGCACGGCTCGGCGGGGAGCAGCCGGCCATGCTCGTCGCCCTGTGGGAGCTGGCGGAACGCGCCTGGCGCGCCCGCGACGCCGCTCCCGTGTCCCCGCCGCCGGACCCGTCACCGGAGCCGGAGCCGGCGCCGGCGTCTTCTCCCCCCTCGTCGGAGTCGGCGCCGCCCCCGGGGCCGGCGCGGCGACGCCGTCGCCCCCGCACCGGCGTCCTCGCGGGCGCGGCCGTCGCCGCCACCGTCGGCCTGCTCGCGACCCTCGGCTACGTCGTCCACGACCCCGAGTCGAGCCCGGTCGCGTCGTCGAACCCCACGTCGGGCCCCGGCGCGAGCGCGAGCCCGACGGGTTCGTGTCAGGGCGTGAGCTGCACGGGCGGCGACCCGAACGTCCTCTGTTGGTACAACGCCCGCACCCTCGCCACGCGCGACGCCGGGGGCGGCCGGACGGTCGAGCTGCGTGCCAGCGACCGCTGTCAGGCGGTGTGGGCCCGTCTCGCGGACGCCCGACCCGGGGACGTCGTGTGGGTGGAGACCTCCGACGGCCGCCGCGAGCCGGTGGAGTCCGCCGCCAACGCCTCCGTCTTCACGATGATGGTCGGCGTCGACGATCCGGCCGAGCTGACCCGGGCCCGCGCCTGCGCCACCCTCGCCGACGGCACCGAGCGCTGCACCCGCTGACCGGGCCGTTCGGGCCCGCCCTGACGGCCCGGTCAGCGGACGCGTTCACCGCCGGAGGCTCACTCCGTCACCTCGTGGGTGCCGCGCTCGCCGCCGCCCTCCGGCAGCAGCGCGGCGCACGCCTCGTCGGCCGCGTCGAAGTCCGGGTCCTGCTCGATCGCGCCGTCGAGCTGGAGTCCCTCGCCGGGCACGGGGTCGGGGAAGTCCTCGACGCCGTGGTCGCGCATGCAGGCGGAGTAGTCGCGGAGGGCCGCCTCGATCTCCGGGGCGATGGGCTCCTGTTCCCAGTGGGCCGGGTCGTACTCCCGGCACGCCTCCATCGCGGCCTCCACGACGGCCGGGTCCTGGCCGTCGCCGTTGAGCGCGACGCCCTGGCCGGGCTCGGGGTCGGCGACCTCCATGCCGTTCGCCCGCAGGCACTCGGCGAACTCCCGCATCATCGCGTCGAAGTCCCGCTGCTCGTCGGCCTGGCCGACGGGAGCGCCGCCCCCGTCGTCGGCACCGGAGCCGGCCCCGGCCCCGGACCCGGTGCCCGCGACGGCCGAGGCCGCTCCCGCCAGCCCCAGTCCCGCCGCCACCAGCAGCGACGGCAGCAGCGCCGCCCGACGCAGTCGTCGTCCACGCATCGCGTGTCTCCTCAGTCTCGATCCGAGGGCCGACCCCGACGGCCGACCCACCGGGACCGAGCCAACGCGACACGCCGTTTCCCCGGCGTTTCCCTACGACGCGACGTCGAGACCGCCGTCACGGGTCACCCCGACTCCCCGCCCGCGCGCCCGGGGCCGCCGCACCGAGGTGCCCCCTTCGGCGGCTCGGCCCATGCGACGGAAAACGTCTACAGATGTACCCTAGGTGTGTACGTTTTCCTCCGCCGCACCGAGGAAGGCCCGAGGTGGGAAGCAGCCCCATGGACAGTGACGCCCTGCCGGCGACCTTTCGCTACGTCGACGCCCACGACCTCGGTCTCTCGGATCGACGCCTACGCCACCTGTTGGCCGAGGGCACGGTCGAGCGGTTCTCCCGAGGGCTCTACCGGCGGGCGGACGCGGACCCGATGGTGGATCTGGATCTCCTCGAAGTTGCTCAGCGTGCTCCGGACGGTACTCTGTGTCTGGCATCGGCCTTGGCGCACCACGGCCTGACGGACCAGATCCCCGCGACGATCGACATCGCGATTCCACGCGGGCGAAGGACACCCCAGTCCCGGGCGCCGATCAGCTGGCACCACTTCGCCCGTGAGACCTTCACCGTGGGACGCGAGGTGCTGCGCGTGGGCCCAGGAGAGCATGTCGGCGTCTACAGCGCCGAGCGCAGCATCGTCGACGCCTTTCGGTTGCGTCACCAGGAAGGCCCCGAACTCGCCGCGGCCGCGCTCCGCGCCTGGCTCCGCCGTTCGGGGAACCACCCAGCCGACCTGTTGGCGGTGGCGCGGTACTTCCCACGGGCGGGTAAACCTCTGCGTCACGCACTGGAGATCCTCCTTTGAGCACTCGCCCCACCCGTCCCACCCGCCCTGACCGTCCCACTCGCGCCACGGAAGCCGGCCGCGTCTACCTCGACCTCCAGAACCTGGCCCGACGCACCGGCCGTCCGACACAGGAACTGCACCTGCTCTACGTTCTGGAGTGCTTCCTCGACCGCCTCTCCCGGTCGGCCTACGCTGACCGCCTGGTTCTCAAGGGCGGAGTCCTCCTCGCCGCCTACGAGATGCGCCGACCCACCCGCGACGTGGACCTCCGTGCCGACCGCCTCTCCGCGACGCCCGACGCCGTCCTCCGCGCGGTGTGCGACGTCGCCTCGCGGACGATCGACGACGGGGTGGTGTTCGGCACGTCTCAGGCACTCGCCGAGGCGATCAGGGACGAGGACGAGTACAACGGCGTACGGGTCACGATGCCCGTCGAACTGGCCAGCGCCCGCATGGCGTTCCACGTGGACGTCAACGTCGGCGATCCCGTCGTGCCCGAGGCCCAGACGATCGAGGTCCCGCGCCTGCGGGGCGGTACGTTGACGCTGCTCGGATACCCGTTAGCCATGGTGCGGGCAGAGAAGATCGTCACCATGCTGGAACGCGGCGAGGCCAACACGCGGTGGCGCGACTTCGCCGACGTGTACCAGCTCGCGCAGAGGCACGACGCTGACGGCCACGAGCTGGCGGCGGCCCTGGAGGCTGTCGCGCGTCATCGGGGGGTGAGGCTGCGTGCTCTCCTGCCCGAACTGGAGACGCTCCCCCCGCTCGCCCAGCGCCGATGGGCCGTGTGGGCACGCAAACAGGACAGGGGTGTCGAGCTACCTCGGTCCTTCGCCGAGGTCCTCGCGGACGTCGCGGCGTTCGCGGATCCGGCACTCACGGGCACGGTGGGCGGCCTGCGTTGGGCGGCCGAGCATCGGGTGTGGGCGCCACGAGCCAGCGGGGCACAGGCACTCAGGGTCTCAGACGTTCCGTCCGGCTCGCCGACCGCTCCTCCGCGTCGCGCCACCACGCCACGCCCAGGGGTGCCAGGGACACGAGGAACGCCACGAGCGTGACGGGCAGGATCCAGCCCGGGACGTCGGGGGTCTGGGTGGTGCGCCACTGGGTCCAGCACAGGGGCAGGAAGGCGAGCCCGAACGCGACGTTCATCGCGAGCAGTGCCCTGACCAGGCGCCGGGCCGAGGCGGCGCTCGCCGGACGGCCGTTCGTCGTCGAGGTGGCCTTCGCCCACCGCTCCCCGGGCTCCGGCTCGGGCAGCTCGTCGAGCGGCGTGACGCGCGCCGCCCCCACCGCGCAGGCCACGACGACCACCGTGACCAGGGCGTAGACGAACACCGGCAGGAACACGCTCCCCACGCTCTTGTCCGCCCAGGCGTCGACGCCGTCGACGCCGATGTGCTCGGGCACCCGCTCGGGCAACTCCGGATACCGCACCACGCCCCAGGCCGTCATGGCGGCGAGCAGGAGCAGGCTCGGCGCGAGCCACACCCACGGCCGTCCGACCCGCCAGGCCGTGGTGCCGCTCGTCACGCCTCGTCTCCTTCCGCCAGCGCGCCGCGAGGGCCCGGCTCCGTCCGCCCGCCGCTCGCCTCGCGGTCGGCTCGTTCTCCCCTGCCCCGCTGACGAGCCTCTCACGACACCTCCTCCGAGCGCGGCGGACGGAGTTCGGGCAGGGCAGGCGTGGATGCGTGCTGGCTCCCAGAGCGGTCGACGTGGTCGTCGACGGCCAGCGGGCACGTCGAGGGCGGGGGCAGCTGCCGCGACGCGGCTGAACGGGGTCAGCGACCGGCAGGCCAGGCGGAGGAAAACGTACACACAAGAGGGCCGTCTGTAGACGTTTTCCTCCGCTTCCTCCGTTCGCCGACGCTCCCGCTCGCCCCGGACGGTGGCGGCCCCCGCGTCAGCGGCCGTCGGGGACGAGGGCCCGGCGCAGTGGCTCGCGCCAGGTGTCGGTGGCGGGGTCGAAGGCGCCGAAGTCCGTGCCGAACTCCCAGTAGGCCCAGCCGATGCCGAGGCGTTCCGCCTCGCGCCGCACGTGGGCGGTCCAACGGGCGCGGGAGTCCAGGTCCGCCCGTTCGTAGGCGCCGAACTCGCCGAGGAAGAGGGGGACGCCGTGGGCCTTGGCCCAGGCGGCGGCCTCGGCGAGGTCGTCGCTGACGGCGGCGCGTTCGGCGGCGACACGGTCCGCGTCCCCGCGGTCGGCGTCCGCGCCCCAGCTCGTGCCGAGCCACGGCGCGGAGCCCTCCACCCAGTGCGCGCCCTGGTGGGTGAAGGGGAACGGCGCGTAGTAGTGGATGGTGGCCGTCAGGTGGTCGTCGTCGGGCAGTTCGAGCCGGGGGAGGGCGCGGAGGTCGTTCATCTCGGCGGGGCCGACGAGGACGGTGCGGTCGGGGTTGGACTCCCGGACGACGGCGAGGGCCCGGGCGAGGAGGACGTTCCATCGCTCCGGGGTGAGCGCGGCGCGCGGCTCGTTGAGCAGTTCGAAGTGGAGCAGCGCCGGGTCGCGGTCCGCGTAGCGCGGGGCGATCTGGCGCCACAGGGCCAGGAACCGCTCCGCGTGCGCCTCGGGGTCCTCGTGGAGCTCGTGGTAGTGGTGCACGTTGACGATGGTGGTCAGGCCGCGTGCCAGCGCCGCGTCCACGGCGCGGTCGACGCGTTCGGCGAACGCGCGCCGGACGGTGTACGGGGCGGTGGGTGCGGCGTGTGCCGACCAGGCGACGGGCAGCCGGACGGTGTCGAAGCCGGCGTCGCGGATGGCGTCGAGGTACCGCTCGCGCGGCGCGAGGGCGTGGGCGGCGTCGGCGGGGGCGTCCAGGGCGTTGCCGAGGTTCATGCCCCGACGGGCGGACGGTGCGGAGAACAGCGGAGCCATCGTGTCAGCTCCTCGGCAGCGGCGGGGCCACGGCGCCCGAGTCCCACAGCACCTCGTGGACGCGGAACTCACAGGGGTAGTCGCGGGACATGCCGTGGTTGATGACGAGGAAGCCGTCGTCGCCGTCCCGGCAGACGACGCGCCGGCCGACGTTGACGGGGTGGCGCGGCTGGTAGGTCTGGGCGTGCTGCCACAGCGCGGCCATGGCGTCCTCGCGCGTGCCGACGACCTCGCCGATCAGGTCGGCGTTCCAGTGCAACGCCTGCCCCGAGCCCTGCAACTGCCGGACCACCAGTGCCCAACGCGTCATGGGTCCCCCGTGTTCGCGTGCGGCGGCGACGCCCGCGACGCTCACCGCCTCCTGCGGGCCAGCCTCTCACGGCGCCTGCGCAACGCGGCCTGGCGGCGGCGGCTCGCCCGGCGTGCCTGGTACCGCTCCTCGGCGGCGGGGTCGCGGCGTCTGCGAGGCCCGAGGCGCAGCAGCGTCACGACGAGAACGACGATCAGGGCCAGCAGCACGACGCCCAACACGGCCGCCAGCCCGGCGGGCATGTTCTCCAGGTACTCCCAGTCGTCGCTGTCCGGATATCTCCTCGTGGTGACCACCGGCTCCCCCTTCTCTCCACGTTTGCGACCGCACAGGCACCGCAACCCTAGCGATCGCGGCCGCGTCCTTCCCGCCGGCAGCTGAGGGCCGCTCGCCGAGTCGGCACCCGCTCCGGCGCACCCGTCACGATCACACGGACAGGTATCCCAGGATTTCGGACCACTCCGAACGACGCGCTCGACGGCGGGCCGAGGCGGTCGGCAGCGTGGCGGCATGGAGACGGGAAGATCGGCCGTCGGGGCATCCGCCGCGGTCAGGAGTGTCGGGTGGCGTGGGGTGCTGTCGCGGTGGCCGAGCGCGGTCGGGCTGGTGGCGGCCACGGTCATGCTGGTGAGCGGCGTCGAGGCGGAGGGCGTCGCGACGATCGTGTGCGTGGCGGCCCTGTGTTACCTCAGCGCGGCGGCGTTCGAGCGGCCGTGGCTGGCCTGGCCGGGGATTCCGGGCGGCACCGCCGTCGTGGTCGTCAGCGAGGTGGTCGGGCTGGCCTGGTGGGCCGGCGTCGCGGCCGCGGGGGCGGTGCTGGTCGTCGTGGGGCTGGCCACGGGCGCGCCCAGGGTGGCGGTCACCGCGCAGACGCTCGCGTTGGCCGGCTACGGCGGCGTCGCGGTGGCGGCGCTGTTCCTCGCGCCACGGGCCGGGCTGACGCTGGCCGGGCTGGCGCTGGTGGGGCACGCCGTCTGGGACGTCGTCCACTACCGGCGGAACGCGGTGGTGGTCCGTTCGCTGTCGGAGTTCTGCGTGGCGCTGGACCTGCCGCTGGGCGTGGGCGCCGTGGTGCTGGCGGCGACGGGGGCGGTCTGAGCACCGGTCCCAGCCCAGTCGTGAGTCGCGGACCGGGTCGCGGACTGGGTGGCGCGGTAGTGCGACGGGCTGACGCCGTATCGCGCGGTGAACGCCTGGCGCAACGTCTCGGCGGAGGAGAAGCCGCAGCGGGCGGCGATCCGTTCCTGCGAGAGCCGGCTCGTGACGAGCAGGCGCGCCGCCGCCTCGACCCGCGTCAGCCGCACGTAGCGGGCCGGTGTCTGGCCGAGGTGGGCGAGGAACAGGCGGGTCAGGTGACGTTCGCTCACGCCGGCGCGCGCGGCGAGCGCGCCGACCCGCAGGTCGCCGTCGAGGGCGCCACCGATCGTCGCCACCACCCGCCTGACCAGCTCGTTGTCCGGTGGTGGCGCGGTGACGTAGGGACTCATCTGCGCCTGGTTGCCAGGCCGCTGGAGGTAGGTGACCAGGCCACGCGCTACCAGGCGGGCGAGTTCGCCGCCGTGGTCCTCCTCGACGAACGCCAGCGCCAGGTCGAGCGCGCTGGTGACGCCCGCCGCCGTGGTGACGCCGCCGGAGCGGATGTAGAGGGGCGCCGGGTCGACGTCGACCGCCGGGTAGCGGGCGGCGAGCTCGTCGGCGAAGAGCCAGTGGGTGGTGGCGCGCCGCCCGTCGAGCAGCCCCGCCGCGGCGAGGACTGACGCGCCCGTGCAGACCGACGCGACGCGCCGGGAGACACGCGCCAGCCGCCGCACGTGCGCGACGAGCGCGCCGTCGTCGGCCGCCGCCTCGTGCCCCTCCCCGCCGACGACCACGAGCGTGTCCACCGGACCCAGCAGCCGTTCGAGGGAGCCTTGGGGCCGCATCGTCAGCCCTGACTGGCAGACGATCGGGCGGGCGGCAGGGGAGACGACGCGCACCTGGTAGGGCGGGGTGGCGCCGGCGCGGTTGGCGTAGTCGAACGTGGTGGTCAGGCAGGCGATGTCGAGCAACTCGGCGACTGGGTAGCCGACGACCACGGTCGGGTGTTCGCTCACGAGGCGACCGTACTGCCTTCCTTTCGGAGGACATACGGGCTTACGGGCTTACGGGCTTACGGGCTTACGGGCTTACGGGCTTACGGGCTTACGGGCTTACGGGCTTACGGGCTTACGGGCTTACGAGGAGGAAACAGGTCACCGGCCACCATGACGCCATGCGGGTGCTGGTGGCGGAGGACGAACCACGGCTGGCCGACGCGATCGGCGAGTGGCTGCGCGGCGAGGCGCACGCCGTCGACGTCGCCTACGACGGCGCGGCGGCGCTCGAACGCGTCGCCGTCAACGCCTACGACGTCGTCGTGCTCGACCGCGACCTGCCGGGCGTCCACGGCGACGAGGTCTGCCGGGAGGTGCTCGCCTCCCGCGCCCCGACGCGGGTGCTGATGTTGACGGCCGCCGCGAGGGTCGCCGACCGGGTCGCGGGGCTGGGCCTCGGCGCGGACGACTACCTGACCAAGCCGTTCGCCTTCCCCGAGCTGTCCGCCCGCGTGCTGGCCCTGGGCCGCCGGTGCCGGCCGGCCGCCCCGCCCGTGCTGCGGCGCGGCGGCATCGTGCTCGACCAGGCGCGGCGTGAGGTGGTCCGCGACGGGCGGTACGTTCCGCTGGCGCGCAAGGAGTTCGGGGTGCTGGCGGAGTTGCTGCGCGCCGACGGCGGCGTCGTCTCCGCCGAGCAGCTGTTGGAGAAGGTGTGGGACGAGCACGCCGACCCGTTCACCGGCGCCGTCCGGCTCACCGTCCTGAAGCTGCGCCGCAAGCTCGGCGACCCGCCGGTCGTCGAGACCGTCACGGGAGTGGGGTACCGGATCAGGTGAGCCAGGTGAGCCGAAGGAGCCGGGCGAGGGGACGGGTCTCGTTGCGTACGCGGCTGACGCTGATCCACGGCGGTCTGTTCCTGGCCGCCGGGGTCGTGCTGCTCGCCGCCACGTACGTGCTCTTCAACCAGCGGCTCCACGGCGAGTCGGCGCAGTTCACCGCCACCGAGGAGCCCGGCGACGCGACCGGCGACGCGACCGGCGACGCGGCGGGTGGGCCGTCGGCCGAGGCGCCCACCTCGTCGCCGGAGCGGAACACCTCCGTCGTCACCGGGGACGGCGGGGTGCTCACCGGCGACGACGCCACCCGCTGGCTCGCGAACGAGCAGGAAGCCCTCCACGACGCGGCGACCACCTCCCTGCTCACCCAGGGCGGCATCGCGCTGCTCCTCGTCGTCGCCGTCGCCGCCGGCCTCGGCTGGCTGGTGGCCGGCCGGGTGCTGGCCCCGCTGCACCGGGTCACCGACACCGCGCGGCGCATCGCCGCGGCGCCGGCCGCCGACCGCGGCCTGCACGAGCGCATCGCGCTGCGTGGCCCCGACGACGAGGTGAAGGACCTCGCCGACGCCTTCGACACCATGGTCGACCGGCTCGACCGCTCCTTCGACGGCCAGCGCCGCTTCGTCGCCAACGCCTCGCACGAGCTGCGGACGCCGCTGACCCTGGGGCGCGCCCTGGTCGAGATGGCGATGCACCGCCCCACCGCGTCGGTGGACGTCCGGCGGCTCGGGGAGGAGCTGTTGGAGATCAACGACCGACACGAGCGCCTGATCGCGGGCCTGTTGCTGCTGGCCGACGCCGAGCACGCGCTGCCCGAGCGGCGGCCCGTCGACCTCGCCGACATCGCCGCGCACGTCGCCGCGCGGGCCGAGCCGGAGGCGCGCCGGGCCGGGGTCACCCTCCACGAGACGGTCGACGAGGCTCCCACCAGCGGCGACGCGCTCCTCCTCGAACGGCTGGTGCACAACCTCGTGGAGAACGGCATCCGGCACAACACCGTCGCCGAGGGCGGCGGCTGGGTGCGCGTCACGACGGGCCCGCACGACGGGGGCCACGCCGGCGGCGACGGCCGGGTCGACAGCCGCGTCGCGGTGCGGGTGGTCAACACGGGTCCCGTCGTACCGCCGTACGAGATCCCGTCCCTCTTCGAGCCGTTCCGCCGCGCCTCGGCGGCGACGCGGGGGGTGAGGGGCACCGGCCTCGGCCTGTCGATCGTCCGCGCCGTCGCCCACGCCCACGGCGGCGAGGTCACGGCCCTTCCCCGGGACGGCGGCGGCCTCGTCGTGACCGTCACCCTGCCGCGCCATCCGGGCGCCGCGCGGGCGCCACAGGCTCCGGCCCCGACGTCGGCTCCGGCCACCGGCCGGCGCTCGCCCACGAGGTGACCGGTCTCCCGGGCGGCGACGCGCGGGCGGCTACGGTCGTCCCCGTGGAACCGAGACACCGACCCGCGGTGCGGATCGTCTGCCTGGACGCCGCGCACCGCGTCCTGCTGCTGCGCTGGCGTGACCCCTTCGACGGGTCCCTGCTGTGGGAGCCACCAGGCGGCGGCATAGAGCCCGGCGAGTCGCCGCTGGCGGCGGCCCGCCGCGAACTGGCCGAGGAGACCGGCCTCGACCCGGGCGCCGTCCTCGACCGCTCGGTGCCGGTCGACCGCGACGTGTGGTGGAACGGCGTGCGGTACGGCGGTCCCGAGCACTTCTTCCTGGCGCGCTTCGCCGAGGAGAGGCCCTCGCTGACGCGCACCGGCCTCCTGCCGGACGAACAGGCCACGCTGGACACCCACGCGTGGGTGGCGTGGTCGGAGCTGGACGCGGTGCCCGACCGGCTGGAGCCGCCGGAGCTGCCGGCGGTGCTCCGCGCTCTCGTGCCGAGCGGCCCGTGGCGGGACGCCGACGAGGCATGACCGGCGACCGTCCCCCGGCGGTGGCATGGCCGCGACCGTCGCCCCGCCGCGTCCGAGATAGCCTGACCGCGCAGGTTCGCTAAGGTTCGGCCCGCCGCCCACACAGTCCGGCGGGTCCCGCCAGGAGGTCGTACGCCATGCCCCGCACACCCGTCACCGTCACCGTCACCGGCGCCGCTGGCCAGATCGGCTACGCGCTGCTGTTCCGCATCGCCTCGGGCCAGCTGCTCGGTCCTGACACGCAGGTGCGACTGAAGCTGCTGGAGATCACGCCGGCTCTCGGCGCCGCCGAGGGCACCGCCATGGAGCTCGACGACTGCGCGTTCCCCCTGCTGGCCGGCATCGACATCACCGACGACCCGGCCACCGCCTTCGACGGCACCAACGTCGCGCTGCTCGTCGGCGCCCGCCCCCGCACCAAGGGCATGGAGCGCGGTGACCTGCTGGAGGCCAACGGCGGCATCTTCAAGCCGCAGGGCCAGGCCATCAACGACCACGCCGCCGACGACGTCCGCGTCCTCGTCGTGGGCAACCCGGCCAACACCAACGCCCTGATCGCCCAGGCCGCCGCGCCCGACGTGCCGGCCGAGCGCTTCACCGCCATGACCCGCCTCGACCACAACCGCGCGCTGACGCAGCTCGCGAAGCGGACCGGCACCCCCGTCAGCGAGATCCGCCGCCTGACCATCTGGGGCAACCACTCCGCCACCCAGTACCCGGACATCTTCCACGCCGAGGTCGCCGGCCGGAACGCCGCCGAGGCCGTGGGCGACGAGAAGTGGCTGGCGGAGGACTTCATCCCCACCGTCGCCAAGCGCGGCGCCGCCATCATCGAGGCGCGCGGCGCCTCCTCGGCCGCCTCCGCCGCCAACGCCGCCGTCGACCACGTCCACACCTGGGTGACGGGCACCCCCGAGGGCGACTGGACCTCCATGGCCATCCCCTCCGACGGCTCCTACGGCGTGCCCGAGGGCCTCATCTCCTCCTTCCCCGTCACCTGCGCGGACGGCACCTACTCGATCGTGCAGGGCCTGGAGATCAACGAGTTCTCCCGCCCCCGCATCGACGCCTCGGTGAAGGAGCTCCAGGACGAGCGCGACGCGGTCCGCTCGCTGGGGCTGATCTGACCCGCACGTCACCTCACGACACCTCACGTCATGGGCCACACCCGGCGTACGCTCCACGCCCTCGCGACGCTCCCGCTGCTCCTCGCCGCCACCGCCTGCTCCATGCTGGCGGAGGCGGAGGAGGAGCCGTCGGGGGCGGCGGGCGACTTCGAGATGGTCGTCCTCGCCATGCCCGACTGGACCGGTGGCCAGGCCACGGCCGCCGTCGCCGCCCACGTGCTGGAGAACGAGCTCGACGTCCCCGTCGAGCTGCGCCGGGGCGACCAGGAGACCTCCTGGGACCAGCTCGCCAGCGGCGGCGTCGACGCGATCCTGGAGGACTGGGGCGCGCTGCCCGACCGGCGCGAGCTCTACGTGGAGCGGAAGGGGAACGTCACCGACGCCGGCCCGCTCGGCATCACCGGCGGCGTCGGCTGGTACGTGACCCGTCAGTTCGCCGAGGCGCACCCGGAGGTGCTCCACGCCGAGAACCTGAACGCCTTCGCCGACGACCTCGACGGTGAACTGCTCCACGCGGACCCGTTCTACGCCACCCGCGACGAGGAGATCCTCGACGAACTGGGGCTCGACCTCCGGCCGGTGGCGGTCGGCAGCGAGGAGGCGCTGCTGACGGAGGTCACGCGCTCCAGCCTGGTGGGCACCCCGACGCTCACGTACCTGTGGGAGCCGCACTGGGTCTTCACCGAGGCCGACCTCACCGAGGTCGAACTGCCGGACCCGCAGGCCGCGTACTACCCCGACATCGAGCTGAGGAAGTACCTCAACACCTACTTCCTCGACCACGGCGGTCAGGCCGCCGCGTTCCTGCGGGACTTCACGTTGACGGCGAGCGAGCAGAACGCCGTGGCCCGCCTCGTCGCCGAGGAGGGGTACACGCCGCGCGCCGCCGCCGAGGAGTGGGCCAGCCACCATCCAGAGCGGGTCCAGGAGTGGCTGAACGCGGACGGCCAGGCCCTGGGCGGCTAGTCCCGGGGAGGCGTGCCGATCCGTAGCCGGTTGCCGTCAGGGTCGCGCAGCTCGAACTCACGCCCCCACGGCACGTCCCGCGCCTGTTCGCCGAACGCGGCGGCGAGGGCGTCGACGTCGCGCACGCGCAGGTAGACCAACGTGTCCGGGCGGGCGTCGCCCTCGTGCTCCGACAGGAACAGCCGCACGCCGCCCCGCGCGACCTCGACGAACGCGGGCAGGCCCGGCTCGAAGCGGTGCTCCCACTGCTGGGTGAAGCCCAGTCGCTCGTACCACCCGACCGCCGCGGCAGCGTCCGCGACGCGGAGGATGGGGATCGCCTCCTCGTTCACGCGCCCCATCGTCGCAGACGCTCCTGACGGGCGACCACGGCCGGTTCGGCACACACGGAACCCACGGACACGCGCGGAACCCACAGACACGCACGGAACGCACGGAACCCACGGAACGCACGGAGAGGAGCAGAGACCGCATGACGTCGCAGGTGGACGGGTTCGTCGTGGTCACCGGAGGCCCGGGGTCCGGGAAGAGCACGTTGCTCGACCATCTCCAGCGGGCGGGCTACGCCCGTTCCCAGGAGGCGGGTCGGGGCGTCATCCAGGACCAGACGGCCATCGGGGGCCGCGCGCTGCCGTGGAAGGACCGTGAGCTCTTCGCCGAGCTGATGCTCGGCTGGGAGCTGCGCTCCTACCGCGACGCGGCACGGCTGACGGGACCCGTCCTCTTCGACCGCGGCGTCCCCGACATCGTCGGCTACCTCCGCCTCGAGGGCCGGCCCGTCCCCGCCCACCTCCACGCGGCGGCCGAGACGTTCCGCTACCACCGGCGGGTGTTCCTCGCCCCGCACTGGCCCGAGATCTACGAGCGCGACGCCGAACGCAGGCAGTCCGAGGCCGAGGCGGAGCGCACCCACGACGTCATGGTCACGACCTACACCGAGTACGGCTACGAGCTGGTGCCTCTCCCCCGCGCGCCGGTGGCCGAGCGCGCCCGGTTCGTCGCCAACCACCTCCGCGAGCTGTCGGGCAGCTCTTGACGGCTGTCCCGCCTGGGGCGTGTCCTCACGTGATCCCCTGTGATGGATCGCGGTGGGGCCGCGAGCGGCCGGATGACCGGATGATCCCAGACGGGATCGTGTGGACGTTCCGGACCGGGGGTGTTCATCCCTTGACGGCGCCGGCGAGGAGAGCCCGGACGAAGTACCGCTGCAGGACGAGGAACACGACCACGGTGGGGGTCATGATCAGCAGCGCGCCGGCGCACAGGAGCACGATGTCGGTGCTGTGTTCGCCCTGGAACGCGCCGAGCGCTCCTGCCATGGTGCGCTTGGCGGGGTCGTCGACGAGCACGACGGCCAGGAGGAACTGGTTCCAGGCATTGATGAACTGCAGCAGCCCGAGGGTGGTCAGCGCGGGGACCGCCAGCGGCAGGTGCACGTTCCAGAAGAGTCTCCAGCCGTTGGCGCCGTCGACGCGTGCGGCGTCGGTGAGGTCCTGGGGCATGTTCGCGAAGTGGCCGCGCATCCAGAAGACACCGAAAGGGAC
Source organism: Streptomyces sp. 4N509B (assembly GCF_052245655.1). Lineage (NCBI taxonomy): Bacteria > Bacillati > Actinomycetota > Actinomycetes > Kitasatosporales > Streptomycetaceae > Streptomyces > Streptomyces sp. 4N509B. Next base: position 51,669 of record NZ_JBQQBZ010000019.1, on the reverse strand, counting down.
GAACAGCCCGATCAGGGGGAGCACGATGGCGAGGCGGGTGTTGAGAAGGTCCAGCGACTGCATCTGGTGGTAGAGCGGGATCACGGTGGACTCGAACGGAATGGCCAGTCCCAGAAGGATCAGCACGTACAGGGCCGCCCCGCCGGGAAGCTTGAGGTGACCCAGACCGAAGCCGGCCATGGTGCAGATCAGCAGTGAGGCCGGCACGACGCCGAGGACGATGAGAGTACTGGACTTGAGGAGCACCTCGACGTTGGCCTGGTCCCAGGCGAGGGAGAAGTTGCCCCAGTGCGGGTCCTCGGGCCACGTCAGGCCGGAGGGTTGGGAGCCGGGCGCGTGCAGCGCGGTGACGAACATCGATACGAGCGGAACGATGGTCAGAACCATCATCAGCAACAGCATCAGGGTGCTGTTGGTTCGTCGGGCTCGGCTGGTGATCATCGCGACGTCCGGTTGAGTAGTTGAATGGGCAGAGCGACGACGAACACCAGCAGGAGGAGCACCACGGCCAGGGCCGAGGCGAGGCCGACGTTGTTCTCGGTGAATGCGAGCCGAACGATCTGGACCCCGGGCACCATGGTGGAGTAGCCGGGTCCGCCCTGGGTGGCGATGTAGACGATGTCGAAGCTCGCCAGGGCGGCGATGGTGGTCACTGAGAGCGCCACGGTGATCTCGTGGCGCAGGTTGGGCAGGGTGACGGCGAAGAACTCCCTGACCGGCCCGGCTCCGTCGAGTTGGGCGGCTTCGTACAGGGCCGGCTCGATCCGCGCGATCCCGGACAGCATCAACACGGTGCAGAAGCCGGTGGCGACCCAGCAGCCGATGAGACCGACGGCGGGCAGCGCGGTGCCGAAGTCGCCCAGCCACCCCCGGGTCAGATGGCCGAGGCCCACCCAGCCAAGGGCTTGGTTCACCAGTCCGTCCTGGGCGTAGAGCCAACGCCAGGCGATCGCGGCGCCGACCAGGGGGATGATCTGGGGCAGGAACAGCACCGTGCGGGCCACGGTGGTGAACCGGCCCTCCTTCAGGCCGCGCAGCAGCGCTCCGATCAGAAGGCCGAGGGCGACCGGGACGAAGCTGAAGAAGATCACCAACTGGAAGGCGTGCAGGACCGACCCGTACAGCTGGGGATCGTTGAACACCGTGGCGAAGTTGCGAGTCCCGACCCACGTGGCGGCGCCGATGCCGTTCCAGTCGTAGAAGGAGTAGCGCACCGTCTGGGTCAGCGGGTAGAGCACGAATCCGGCGTACATGACCAGAGCCGGAAGCACCCACAGCAACCCGAGCCACCGTGCGCCGCGGCGTCTGCGGGAGACCCGTCGTGCGAGAACACCGTGGTGTTCCGCCGCGGCCTGGGCCGAGGCCGGGCTAGTTGCCGAGGTCGGACTCATACTCGGCCTGGAGGTTGGCGATGTACTCCGCGGGCGTGACACTGCCGCTGACGAGGAACTGCGTCTGGGGGTTGAGGGTCGCACTGAGCATTCCCGGGGTTGCATTGGCAAGGAAGTCGATCAGGGTGTCCTGCTCGCTGGCGGCGGCGAACGCCTCAAGCGTCTGTGACAACACGCTGTCACGGGGGGCTTCGGGGACCGGCAGGTCGGTGCTGCCACCGGGTGCGAGCCCGGCCTGGTCGACCTGGATCTGGCGTCCCTCCTCGGAGGTGTTGGCCCAGTTCAGGAACGCGGCCGCCTCGTTCGGATGCTCGGCTGCCTCGGGGATCACCAGACCGTTGGGCGCCGACATCGCATAGCGTGGGTCACCGGAGGTCTCGGCCGGGAACAGCACGAACCCCACCTTCCCGGCCATGTTCTGGTCCATCGCGCCGGCCAGCCAGCCCCCTTGGTAGAGGAACAGGGCGTTGCCCTCGAACCAGGTGCCCAGGGCCTGCTCGTCATCGATGGAGAGCAGGTCCTCGGGGTAGTAGCCCGCCTCGACCCACTCCTGCACGGTGCTGGCGGCCGCGACGGTCTCCGGGGTCTGGATGCTCGCCTCCGGGGCGTTGCCGACCCAGGCCGAGACCTCCCCGGCGGCGCCGTAGGCGTGCATCAGCGCCTGCAGCACGAAGGTGCTGTCGCCCGAGGCCATCATCGGGATCTTTCCGGCCGCGGCGGCGTCATCCATCGCCGCGACCAGTTCCTCGATCGTCTCCGGCGGCGCCTCCATGCCGATCTGTTGAGCCAGGTCGGTGTTGTAGTAAAGGCCGGAGAGCTGGAAACCGATCCCGACGCCGTACAACGACCCTTCGCCGCGCTGGCGGCCGTCGTCGGAGACTCGCAGCTGCTCGAGTTGGCTCTCGGGCCACTGGTCCCACCCGTAGGCATCGGCGTACTCGTCGAGGTTCAGCAACAGTTGGTCCTTGACCGCGTCACCCGGCGCGGGCAACCGCAGCAGGTCCGGGGGGTTCTCTGCGGCCAGGTACCGGGGGGCGTTCTGCTGCAGCGTGGCGAAGTCCTCGGTGGTCACGTCGACCGTGACCGAAGGCTCGGCTTCCTCGAACCCGGCGGCCAGGGCTCTCCACAGCGCCTCCTGGTCGGCGTTGACCCGCATGGTGAGCGTCACCGGGTCCGGGCCGACCGTGGTGCTGATGTCGCTGGGGGTGGTGTCTCGATCGGTCGCGGAGCCGGGATTTCCACAGCTCGCCGTCGCCACCAGGCCAGCGACCAGCACACCAGTCCCCCACCAGGACCGACGCAATCGAGAGGGTCGAACACGCATCGCTAGCTCCCTTCACCGAAGAGTTACCTACTGATCACTCAGTAGAAACAAGGTGAGCCTACTGACTGCTCAGTTGGCTGTCTAGAATGTGTGTGGACCGATCAGTCTCGGCAGTTCAGGAGGCCCACGATGTCCACCCAACTCGAGCCGGAACGCAAGAGGCCCACCGCCAAGGGCGCCGCCCGACGCGCGATGCTCATCGAAGCTGCCGCGACCTTCGTCGCCCGCAACGGATCCCGAGGCACCAGCCTGGCCCAGATCGCCGAGGCTGCCGGGGTCTCCCAGGCTGGGCTGATCTACCACTTCCACACCAAGGAAGAGCTGCTGCACGCGGCCCTGGACCTCCGCGACGAGGCCGAGGAGTACCTGGCCTGGCCAGAAGAGGAGAATCCCGGCCTGGCGGCGTTGGACATCATCGCCACCGCGATCGGGAACTGGTCCGAGCAACCAAGCCATGTCGGAATGCACACCGTGCTCGTCGCCGAGAACGCCGCTCAGCAGGGGACCCCGATGCACGCCCGCCTGACCACCCGGTACCAGGCGGGCGTCTCCCGGCTCGCCGCCGCGCTCGAGCAGGCCCAACAGGCCGGCGACGTACGCCGCGACGTGGATCCACACCACAAGGCGATGGAGATTCTGGCGTTCATCAACGGTCTGGAGACCGCCTGGTTGATGGATCCCGAGATGCCGGCCAAGGCGATCGCGAAGCAGTGGCTCGCTGACCAGAAGGCGGCCCTGCGACCCGGATGATCCGACAGCGGACACCGGGCCACCCCCCAAGCACCTCCCGGTCCCGCACCTGAGGGGCGATGGCCCGTGGGTCACACACGGGGTTTGGGGACGGGGAGCCAGTCCAGGACGGTCTGAAGGTGGTGGTCCCAGTAGGACCACTCGTGGGCGCCCTCATCGAAGATCGAGGTGACATCGATCCCCACCTCCCGAGCGGTCCTGCAGAACAGCACGTTCTCCTCGTACAGCGGGTCCTGGGCGCCACAGCAAACGAAGAGGTCCGGCGGCGCGACCGACCGGGAGGGCGCCCGCCGGATCAGCCACATCAGGTCGTCCTCGGTCTCGACCACCGACCGGTGGTCGAAGATCTTGTCCCACAGCCGGCTCTCCAGCGGGCCCGTGGACACAGGTGCGGTTCGCTGGGCAACACCCATGGCCCCGGACATGCTGGCCGCCGCCGCGAACAGCTCGGGATGACGCAGGGCCCACTTGAACGCTCCATAGCCGCCCATCGACAACCCCGCGACGAAGGTGTCCGCGCGATGGTCCGAGAGTCGGAACAACCGGCGCGCGGTGGCCAACACCTCTTCGGTCAGGTAGGTCCAGTAGTCGCCGCCGTGGGCCTCGTCGGTGTAGTAGCTGCGGTGCACCTGAGGCATCACGACCGCCAGGTCCCGCTCCCGGGCATAGCGCTCCAACGAGGTCATGCGCGTCCACATCGAGTCGTCGTCGCTGAGCCCGTGCAACAGGAACAGCGTCGGATAGCCGTCCACCGGGACCGGAACGTCCGGCAACAGCACCGTCATCGACGTGCCGAGTTCCAGCACCTCGGAACGAAAGTTGCAGAGCAGCTTGGTCATGGTGATCGCCATCGTGTGTCCTCGATCGAAGTGAAACCGACTGACTACACAGTAAGTTATGTGTCAAGACGGCGAGAGCCCGACCTGGGGCGGCTGGACGACCTGATGGTCCTGAACGGGAATCTGTGGAAGGTCCGGGCCCGGGACGGCCTGGCGGGAGACATGCCGGAGCGGTACGGCTCCTGGGCCGCGCCGGCCGTCCACTGGCCCTCGTCAGCCACAGCGGCCGGCCGCCAGCCTCTGACCGGCAGGCCCATATGCAGCGCGGCGGAAGTGGAACGGTGCGTCAACCACCCGAGGCAACGGCGCGGCGTCGTCAGCCGCCACGACAGGACCGCCGAGTCATCCGAAGCAGACGTCACCCCCGCGTCCCTGCCGATGTGGGCGTGACAACGCGCAGCCGCGCCGGTCCTGGACGCTTATCGAGTGCCTGGCCGCCGTTTCCCGTCGACGCGGACGCGCGGGCAGGATCGCGCTCCTCTCGAGCGGCGCCGTCCCCGTCGTCTCCGGTGCGCCGTGGCGATCGTCGACTACGTCGAACGCTGTGAACGGCCCGCCCGCTCCGACGCCCGCGAGACGGCGTTGGGTTCCGTGGCTGGCGCGACGCCACCGCGGGACGGTCCGAAGGTCTTCCGTGAGGCGCGCCCTGACGGCTGTGCCGCGCTCCCCGACGGGCTCGCGACACCCGTCCCCGTCAGCCGGCGGAGAACCGCAGCAGGTCGTTGAGGAACGGCACCGAGACCAACGGGTCGGGCTGCGCCATCAACGTCAGCAGGACGACGACCCCGCCCAGCACCCCGTAGGTCAGCACGTCGGTCGTCCGGGACCGGACGGCCAGCATGCCGACCTCCGGCAGCCACATCCGCAGCAGCGCCGCCACCAGCAGCGTGCCGCCGACGATCAGCAGACCGACGCGGAAGCTGCCGAGAGTCACCAGCAGGCCGGTGAGGGTGGCGGCCAGCACGCCGAGCAACGGCCACTGCCGCACCGGCGCGGGCGCGCTGCCCGGGGCGGTGCGGCGCCCGCCCTCCGGCCGGGCCGTGCCGCGCGTGGGGAAGCGCTCGGCGGACGGCACCCCGCTCACCCCTCGCCCGCCTCGGCGGCCACCGCCGCCTCCGCGGCCTCGACGACGTTCTGGAGCAGCATCGCCCGCGTCATGGGGCCGACGCCGCCGGGGTTCGGCGACAGCCAGCCGGCGACCTCGGCCACCGCCGGGTGCACGTCGCCCACGATCCGCCCGCTCTCGTCGCGGCTGACGCCGACGTCCAGCACGGCCGCGCCGGGCCTGACGTCCTCCGGCTTGACCAGGTGCGGCACGCCGGCCGCCGCCACGACGATGTCCGCGCTCCGCAGGTGCTCGGCCATCTCCCTGGTGCCGGTGTGCACCTGGGTGACGGTGGCGTTCTCGCTCCGGCGCGTCAGCATCAGCGGCAGGGAGCGCCCGACCGTCACGCCGCGCCCGATCACCACCACGTGCGCGCCGGCGATCTCCACGCCGTGGCGGCGCAGGAGCGTGATGATGCCGTTGGGGGTGCAGGGCAGCGGGCCCGGCTCGTTGAGGACGAGGCGGCCGAGGTTCGTGGGGTGCAGGCCGTCGGCGTCCTTGGCCGGGTCGATCAGCGCCAGCACCCGGTTGACGTCGATGCCCCTGGGTAGCGGGAGCTGGACGAGGTACCCGGTGCAGGCCGGGTCGTCGTTGAGCTCGCGCACCACGGCCTCGATCTCCGCCTGCGTGGCGGACGCGGGCAACTCCCGCTGAATGGAGGCGATCCCCACGGCGGCACAGTCGCGGTGCTTGCCCGCCACGTACTTCCGGCTGCCGACGTCGTCTCCGACGAGCACCGTGCCCAGGCCGGGCGTTCGCCCGCGCGACGCCAGGGCGGCCACACGGCCGGTCAGCTCGGCCTTGATCGCGGCCGCCGTGGCCTTGCCATCGAGAATCTGCGCGCTCATGGGGCCTATCCTCCCGGATACGGCCCGCCGCGGGCCAATCAGCCCACCCACGTCGGCTCAGGTCCGTGAAAACCACCACAGTTCGGAAAGGACGGTACGTCGCCATGGCCGCGAGCAACTCGCCCGGGGACGCGCCCCGCGACCGCCAGGGAAACCAGGGAAAGACACCAGCCACCGCGCACACCTCCCCCGGCAACCCGGGAGAGATGCCCAGCCAGGTCCGGACGGCGCGCGTGCTGTCGTTCGCCGCCTCCGGGCTGGTGCTGCTGACGGGCCTGCTCTACACGGGCCTGGCGCTCGGCGATCCCGACGAGGTGGAACGGACCTACGGCGTGGAGTCCGAGGCGTTGGGCGTCCTCGGGGTCATCATGCTGGCCCACGGCGGCAGCGGCGTCGGCCTGGCGCTGCGCTACAGCACGGGTGGGTCCGGCATCCGCGTCGGCTCGCTGGTGTGGGGCGGGCTCGCCGTCGCCATCGGTCTCGGGACGGTGCCGCTCGGGCTGGTGACCGTGGTGCTCGGCACGTTGGCGGTCTGGAACCTGACGCGCGCCCCGAGCCGCACCTGGTTCGAGCGTCCGCGCCTCTGAACGCGCCCCGTACCCCCGAACGAGCGGCAGAGCGCGGCGGAGTGTGGTGGAAACGCTACACAGCGGGTAGATGCGAGGAAGGCGACAAACGCGACAGGCGTGATCGTCGCGAGCGTCGCCACCGGTCACGCCCGTAGCGCAGGAGCGGAGTAGACGCATGAAGGCACGCCGGCTCGCGGTGATCCTCCTCACGCCCACGGTCCTGCTGGCCTGCACTCAGCAGACCGACACCTCCTCCGACGACGGCGCCGTGCAGGAGAGCGGCGGGACGGGCGACGAGGACGGCGGGAGCGGTGAGGGCGAGGAGGGCGGGGAGCCCGCCTCGACCGTGCCGAACGTCCCCGACGCCGAGACCGCCCGCGCGGAGCTCGACGCCCTCGCCGTCGAGTCCGAGGGCCCGATGACCGACTACGAGCGGGAGCTCTTCCCGCACTGGTCGGAGGAGGGCGAGTGCTCCGTCCGGGAGACCGTCCTCGCGCGCGACGGCGTCGACGTCGTCGCGGGATCCGACTGCTACCCCACCTCGGGCGAGTGGCACAGCCCGTACGACGGGGAGGTGCTCGACGTCGCCGCCGAGGTGGACATCGACCACATGGTCCCGCTGGCGGAGGCGTGGCGCTCGGGCGCCGCCGAGTGGACCACGGACCGCCGCGAGGAGTTCGCGAACGACCTGGCGAACCCTCAGCTGATCGCCACGAGCGCCACCTCCAACCGCTCCAAGGGCGACCAGGACCCGGCCGACTGGCAGCCGACCGTGGAGACGTACCACTGCGCCTACGCTCGCATGTGGATCCGGTCAAAACACGTGTGGGAGCTGTCCGTTGACACGGACGAGCGAACCGCGCTGGAGGCGATGCTCGACACCTGCTGAACTGCCGGCATGAACGACGCCAGGCGGCCAGCCGCCGACTCCCCCGGTACCGGCTCCACCGACACCGACTCCCCCGACACCGGCTCTCCTGACGCCCCCGTCTCCGACCGCCACACCGTGTTCTCGCCGCCGCGCGGCGGCGTCATGACGGCGGAGGTCGGCGTCATCACGGGCGAGCTGGAGCTCCACACGACGGCCGACCCGAAGGACGGCGGCCTCACGCTGCGCGTCCGCTACGCGGGCGCCGCCGAGTGGTACACCGCGCCCGGCGGCCCGTACCGCCTCCACGACCCGCGCGACCACGAGGTGGTCCACGACGTCCTCGTGAACCTCCTCCACCGCGACCAGCCGTGACGGCGCGGCCGGCCGCGGCCGAGCGAGGCGGACCGCCGACGCGGCCCGCCTCGGCGGCGCCTCAGTGGAAGAAGTGCCGCGTCCCCGTCAGGTACATGGTGACGCCCGCCGCGCGGGCCGCCTCGATGACCGCCTCGTCGCGGACCGAGCCGCCGGGCTGGGCCACGGCACGCACGCCCGCCTCGGTCAGGACCTCGAGGCCGTCGGGGAAGGGGAAGAACGCGTCGGAGGCGGCGTACGAGCCGCGGGCCCGCTCGGCGCCGGCGCGCTGCACCGCGAGGCGCGCGGAGTCGACGCGGTTGACCTGGCCCATGCCGACGCCGACGGTGGCGGTGTCCTTGGCCAGCAGGATCGCGTTGGACTTCACCGCGCGGCAGGCGCGCCAAGCGAAGGCCAGCTCGGCGAGCTCGGCCGGGGGCAGCGGCTCGCCGGCCACCAGCCGCCAGGCGCCCGGGTCGTCGCCCTCGGCCTGGAGGCGGTCGGCGACCTGCACCAGCGCGCCGCCGTCGATGCGCCGCTGCTCGCGCACGGCGCGGGGCGGGGTGGGGCAGCGCAACACGCGGATGTTCTTCTTGCGGGCCAGCACGTCGACGGCGCCGTCCTCGTAGTCCGGGGCCACGATGACCTCGGTGAAGATCTCGGCGACCTGTTCGGCCATGGCGACGGAGACCGGGCGGTTGACGGCGATGACGCCGCCGTAGGCGGAGAGCGGGTCGCAGGCGTGCGCCCTGCGGTGGGCCTCGGCGACGTCCTCGCCGAGGGCGATGCCGCAGGGGTTGGTGTGCTTGACGATCGCGACGCAGGGCCGGTCGTCGGCGGCGTGGTCGTGGGCGGCGCGGTGGGCGGCCTCGGTGTCGACGTAGTTGTTGTACGACATCTCCTTGCCGTGCAGCTGCTCGGCGGCGGCCAGGCCCGTGCCGCTGCCGTCGCCGTAGAGCGCGGCGGGCTGGTGCGGGTTCTCGCCGTAGCGCAGCACCCGGTCGAGGGTGAGGGCGCCGCCGATGAACGCGGGGAAGGCCGCCCCGGCCCCGCCGGCCTCACCGGTCTCACCGGCCTGCTCGGCGGTCTGCTCGGCGAACCAGGTGGCGACGGCCGCGTCGTACTCCGCGGTGTGGCGGAACGCGGCGGCGGCCAGCCGGGCGCGCGCCGGGAGGTCGAAGCCGCCGTCGGCCGCGGCGGCCAGCGCCTCCGCGTACCGGGCGGGGTCGACGACGACGGCCACCGAGGCGTGGTTCTTCGCCGCGGCCCGCACCATGGCGGGGCCGCCGATGTCGATCAGCTCCACGCACTCCTCGGGCGAGGCGCCGGAGGCGACGGTCTCGCGGAAGGGGTAGAGGTTCGCGACCAGCAGCTCGAACGGCGCGACGCCGAGTTCCTCGATCTGCGCGAGGTGCTCGGTCCGACGGGTGTCGGCGAGCAGCCCGGCGTGGACGCGGGGGTGGAGGGTCTTCACCCGGCCGTCGAGGCACTCGGGGAAGCCGGTCAGCTCCTCGACGGCCGTCACGGGAACCCCGGCGGCGGCGATCGTCGCGGCCGTGGAGCCGGTGGAGACCAGCTCGACCCCGGCCTCGTGGAGGCCGCGCGCCAGCTCGGCCAGTCCGGTCTTGTCGTAGACGCTGATCAGGGCCCGGCGAATCGGCCGCTTCGTCGTCTCGGTCACGGGATACAGACCTTTCGTCCCTCGATGGTGTAGCCGTCGCGGGCGAGGCGTCCCACGACCTCGACGAGCATCTCCCGCTCGACGTGCTTGATCCGCTCGTGGAGGCTGCCCTCGTCGTCGTCCTCGCGCACCTCGACCGCGCCCTGGGCGATGATCGGGCCGGTGTCCACACCGGCGTCGACGACGTGGATGGTGCAGCCGGTCACCTTCACGCCGTGTGCGAGGGCGTCGCGCACGGCGTGTGCGCCGGGGAAGCTCGGCAGCAGCGCGGGGTGGGTGTTGACGATGCGCCCGCCGAAGCGGGCGAGGAAGTGGGGGCCCACGATCTTCATGAACCCGGCCGAGACCACGAGGTCGGGCTCGTGCGCCGCGACCGCCTCGGTGAGCGCGCGGTCCCACTCCTCGCGGTTGGCGTGGTCGGCGACCCGTTGGACGAACGCCGGCAGGCCGGCCCGCTCGGCGCGCCGCAGCCCCTCGATGTCGCCCCGGTCGGCCCCGACGGCGACGATCTCGGCGCCGTAGGCCGCGGCTCCCCGCTCGGCGACGGCGTCGAGCAGCGCCTGGAGGAGACTGCCGGAACCCGAGACGAGGACGACGATGCGGGCAGGGGGCACGGCGGGGTCTCTCTCTCGTCTGGCCGGGGAGCGCTCGCCACGATACCGGCCGGCCGGGCGGCGGAGGCTGGCCGGCCCGTCGGCGAGGGGGCGCCCCCGTGTACGGTCGAAGCAGGCGGCACCGCGTTCCCACGGCGATCCCACGGCGATCCCCTCCCCTCCGGGACCACGGACGCGGGCCTTACTGAGGAGACGCGACGAGCGAGATGACCGACCGACGCCGCAGCGAGGAGGACAACCCCTTCGCTCCGCCCCCCGAGGGGCAGCCCGACCAGCCCTGGCGACCGCGTTACCCGGACCAGCAGCGGCCCGAGGACGCCTCCGGCCGTCAGGAGGGCCGGGGCGACGACGGCGGGTCCGGCGAGGACGGCAGGCCGGGTCAGCGTTCGCGGTGGGGAAGCCAGTGGAGCAGGCGGCAGCCGCGGCGGCAGAACGGCGGCTTCGGCGACCCGCCGCCGTCGCCCTCGGGCCGCAACGGCGACCGCGACCGCGACCGGAACCGCGGCGGTGACCGCGACCGTGACCGGGACCGCGGCGGAGACCGCGACGGCGGCTTCGGCGCCCGTCACCGCTGGGACCCGAGCGATCCGGCGCAGCGGCACGCCAGGTACGCCGTGATGGCGGGCCTGTGGGGCATTCTCGCCGCGGGGCCGCTGGGCTGGCTGGAGGTCGGGCTGCTGCTGGGCGCCCTCGCCATGTACTGGGGCATCAGCGCGCTGCGCGGCGGCCCCCGGCAGGTCGACGGCGGCCGGGACGACGCCCGGCGCGAGCGGCTCGTAGCGCAGCTGGAGGGGCGGAGCCCGCAGGGTTCGGACTCCGCCGCGCCGGGGCCCGAGGCGCCGGGGTCCCAGCCACCGGGATCGCAACCGCCGGGGTCCCAACCGCCGGGCGCTCCGGCTCCGGGGGCGCAGGCACCGGGGTGGGCGCCTCGTGGCGGCGCGGCCGGCGCGGCGGGGGCCGCGGGCGCGGGGCGGAAGGAGCGTCCGCAGTTCGCGGCGGCGGTGGCCGGGATCGTGCTGGCGGCGTCCTCGCTGGCCATCGCGGCCGGGGCGTACACGCTCCAGTTCGTCTACAAGGACTACTACGACTGTGTCGCGGACGCGCTGACCACGCCGGCGCGCGAGACCTGTGAGCAACATCTCCCGAGCGAGATGCGTCGGTTCCTGACCGAGCCGAGCTGACACCCGTCCGGTTCTCGACCGGACAGCTGTTTCTTCCTGACCGCTTTGCACAGATAGCCCGTTTTCGGGTCGGCGTCGGCCAGCATGGCCCCCATGAGCCGACTGTCGACCGTGGAGACCGCCCCCACGAGGGCGACCCTCACCGACGGCGCCGCGACGGACGGCGCCGTGGCGGCGTTCGACGCGCTCTACGCGCGGCACGTCGAGTCGCTGACGTGCCACACCTTCCTGCTCTGCGGCCGACTCGAACCGGCGCGGCGCGCGGTCCGGCGCGCCTTCCAGCGGGCGTGGGAGCGGTGGCCCGAGGTGGCGTCCCACCCCGACCCGGTGGGGTGGGTGCGGGCGGCGGCCTGCGCCCACGCGATGCCGCCCTGGCGCCCCGCCGGCAACCGGCACGGCTCGCGCTCGTGGGCGCGCGCGGCCGCGCGCGCGTATCCGGGGCGGCTGCTGGACCGGGCGCTGTTCGAGGCGCTGCTGAGCCTTCCGCCCTGCAACCGCCGTGCCCTGGTGCTGCACGACGTCGTCGGCCTCGACCTGGCGAGGACGGCGGCGGAGATGGAGTCCAGCGTGGGCGCGGCGGCACGGCGCGTGACGCGGGCGCGGGAGGAGCTGGCGGCGTGGGTGCCACGGCTCGCGGAGACCCACCCCGAGCGGCGCGGCCCCGTGCTGCGCGAGCTGCTGGTGCGGCTCGCGGCGGCGCCGGAGCCGGCCCGCGTGCCGCCCGCCCACCGCGTCAGGGAGGCGAGCGAACGCGCCACCCGCGCGCTGACCTGGGCGGCGGTGGCGTTCGTGGCGCTGGTGCTGGGTGTGCTGCTGACGGCGGCCCTGCGCGGCTGACCGCCGAGCCGGCCCGCTGATCGCCGTTGATCAACGGGACGGGCCGGCGTTCGGGCGGACGTCGGGACCTGGACGGTCGTCAGGCGGCCGTCAGGATCTCGCGGGCGAGGCGGGCGGTCTCGGAGGGGGTCTTGCCGACCTTCACCCCGGCGGCCTCCAGCGCCTCCTTCTTGGCCTGGGCAGTGCCGGAGGAGCCGGACACGATGGCGCCCGCGTGGCCCATGGTCTTGCCCTCGGGCGCGGTGAAGCCCGCCACGTAGCCGACGACGGGCTTGGTGACGTTCTCCTTGATGTAGGCCGCGGCCCGCTCCTCGGCGTCGCCGCCGATCTCGCCGATCATCACGATCAGCTCGGTCTCCGGGTCGGCCTCGAAGGCGGCCAGCGCGTCGATGTGGGTGGTGCCGATCACCGGGTCGCCGCCGATGCCGACGCAGGAGCTGAAGCCGATGTCGCGCAGCTCGTACATCATCTGGTACGTCAGCGTGCCGGACTTCGAGACCAGGCCGATGCGGCCCGGCTTGGTGATGTCGGCCGGGATGATGCCGGCGTTGGACTGGCCGGGGGAGATCAGCCCCGGGCAGTTCGGGCCGATGATGCGGGTGAGGTTGCCCTTCGCCTGGGCGTGGGCCCAGAAGGCGGCGGTGTCGTGGACGGCGATGCCCTCGGTGATCACGACGGCGAGCGGGATCTCGGCGTCGATGGCCTCGATGACGGCGGCCTTGGTGAACTTCTCCGGCACGAAGATCACGGTGACGTCGGCGCCGGTGGCGTCGATCGCCTCCTTGACGGTGCCGAAGACCGGCACCTGGGTCCCGTCGAAGTCGAGCGTCTGGCCGGCCTTGCGGGGGTTGACGCCGCCGACGATGGTGGTGCCGGAGGCGAGCATGCGGCGGGTGTGCTTCTGGCCCTCGGAGCCGGTCATCCCCTGGACGATGACCCTGCTCTCCTTGGTGAGGAAGATAGCCATGGTGTGTCTCGGTGTCCTTCTGTCCTGTCCGGCTGTCTGTCCGGGTCCTGGTCCTCGTCCGTGCCTTACTTGGCCGCCAGCTGGGCGGCGCGCTCCGCGGCGCCGTCCATCGTGTCCACCTGCTCGACCAGCGGGTGGTTGGCGTCGGTGAGGATCTTCCGGCCGAGCTCCGCGTTGTTGCCGTCCAGCCGCACGACCAGCGGCTTGCTGACCTCCTCGCCACGGGACGCGAGCAGCTCCAGGGCCTGGACGATGCCGTTGGCGACGGCGTCGCAGGCGGTGATGCCGCCGAAGACGTTGACGAAGACCGAGGTGACGTCCGGGTCGCCGAGGATGATCTCCAGACCGTTGGCCATCACCTCGGCGGAGGCGCCGCCTCCGATGTCGAGGAAGTTGGCGGGCTTCACGCCGCCGTGGGCCTCGCCGGCGTAGGCGACGACGTCGAGGGTGCTCATGACGAGGCCGGCGCCGTTGCCGATGATGCCGACCGAGCCGCCCTCCAGCTTGACGTAGTTGAGGCCCTTGGCCTTGGCCGCCGCCTCCAGCGGGTTGGCCGCGGCCTTGTCCTCCAGCGCGGCGTGGTCCGGCTGGCGGAACTCGGCGTTGGCGTCGAGGGACACCTTGCCGTCGAGCGCGAGGACACCGCCGTCGGCGGTCTTGACCAGCGGGTTCACCTCGACGAGGAGGGCGTCCTCCGCGGTGAACACGGTCCACAGCTTCTGGAGGACGTCCACCACGGCGTCGGCGACCTCGGCGGGGAAACGGGCCGCGGTGACGATCTCTCGGGCCTTCGCCTCGGTCACGCCCTCGATCGCGTCCACCGGGATCCGGGCGAGCGCCTCGGGCTTGGTCGCGGCGACCTCCTCGATGTCCATGCCGCCCTCGACGGAGGCCATGGCCAGGAAGGTGCGGTTGGTGCGGTCGAGGAGGTAGGAGACGTAGTACTCCTCGGCGATGTCGGCGGTCTGGGCCAGCATGACCTTGTGGACCGTGTGGCCCTTGATGTCCATGCCGAGGATCTGCCCGGCCTTGACGACGGCGTCCTCCGGGTCGGCGGCGAGCTTCACGCCGCCCGCCTTGCCTCGTCCACCGGTCTTGACCTGCGCCTTGACGACCGCGCGACCACCGAGTCGCTCGGTCGCCGCGCGTGCCGCCTCCGGCGTGTCGATGACTTCACCGGCCAGCACCGGTACGCCATGCTTGGCGAAGATGTCCCTCGCCTGGTACTCGAACAGGTCCACGCGCGTCCGTCCTCACTCAGTGAATTCGCGGGGTGTGATCTCGCGGTTCGATGTCTGCGTGTCGCATGGGCGTGCCGCGTGGCCGCGTGCGGGCCTGGCGAGCGGTTGCGCGAGGAACCGGAGCGTGGCACGCGGCATGTCCGGAGTGCAGCGTAACGGGGCAGCACCGGAGGGGATAAATCGCCCCCCGTCCCCGGCGCGGTGAAACCTGTCACACCGGCTCTGAGCAGGAACGGAGCGTGACAGAGCGCGACGGAGCCCGTCCGAACCGGGCACCCGTTCGGCCGGCCGGACCGGGGCGGCACGCCACACCCGCGGGCCCGTCCGGTCGCTCCAGTCGGCCGGCCCACGTCACCCGGGACCCGGGGGGCACCCCCCGACCCCGGCGCCGGGAAGCGCCGCGCGGCGGCGGCCGCCCTCGGCCACGGCCCGCGAGGCGGCGGACGCCCTCCCGCACCGAAGACTGAGAGAGCACCGCAACGCCAGGCCGCGCGGGCCCGGCGGGCTTCCCGGGGTCGCGGCGTCAGGCCCAGCGCTCCCGTAGCCCCCGCACAGGACGGCGCCCCGGGCGAAGCGTCGCCCCCGGTCGCGGACCGCGCAACGGCAGGGCGCCATGCGGCGGAGTTCGACGGACCGCGAAGCGGCAGGCACGCTCCCGCGCCGCGCGGCGCGGTGCGTGGACACCCCCGGGGCGGAGGCCGCGAGAGCGCCACAACGCCAGGCCGCGTGGACCCCGGCAGGCTCCCCGGGGTCGCGGCGCCAGGCGCAGCGCTCTTCCGGGCCCCTACGGGGATGACCGGAGGCGCCCCCCGGAAGGGGATCGTTCCCGGGCAAGGACCGCGATGCGGCGGGGGTCCACGTGGACGCGCCGGTCCACGCCGGGGGCGGCCCCGGGCCGAAGGCCGGGGAAGAGAGCGCGCGCCGCCCGACGACACGGAACCGACAGACTCCCCAGGATCTGACCACGACATCGCGCCGGGCCAGCCACGGCCCCAAGGGGCCGTGCTCCCCCGGACCCCTGCAAAGGACGGACCCTGGGCGGAGCGTCACCCGCGGTGCGGTGCGTCGACGCGCCCCGGACCGAAGGCTGGTGAAGCGGTGCGACGCCAGGCAGCGCGGGCCGGCACGCTCCCCGGCGCGTGTCCACGACATCGCGCCGCCCGGTCAGACCGCAGTGCTCCCCCGGTCCCTGCGTGAGCCGGAATCAATCCCAGGGAGAGGATCGCCCTCGGACACGGACCGTGCTGCAGCGGAGCGGTGCGGTGCGCGGACGCGTCCCGGGCCGGAGGCTGAGGGGGCGGCGCGACGCCAGGCAGCGCGGGTCCGGTGGGAGCGACGCCGTGCTTGGCCAGGCCCTGGCGCTCCCGCGAGGACAGCGAGCACTCCCGGTCGGGACCGCGAACCGCGAAGCGGCGGGGCGGCAGCGTGGCGGAGGGCGTGGGCGCGGCCGACCACGCCCGGGGGCGGAGGCCGCGCGCCGTCGGACGGCGCGGGCGCCTTCTAGCGCGTGCCCGCGCCGCGGACGTTGGCGCGGACCCACGCGACGACGTCGCTCGTCGGCGCGCCGGGGGTGAAGATCGCGGCGACGCCCTTCTCCTTCAGCGGCGGGATGTCGTCCTCGGGGATGATGCCGCCGCCGAAGACGGTGATGTCGCTCGCGTCCCGCTCGTCGAGCAGTTCCAGCACGCGCGCGAAGAGCGTGTTGTGCGCGCCGGAGAGGATCGACAGGCCGATGGCGTCGGCGTCCTCCTGGATCGCCGTGGTCACGATCTGCTCGGGCGTCTGGTGCAGCCCGGTGTAGATGACCTCCATGCCGGCGTCGCGCAGGGCACGGGCGATCACCTTGGCGCCCCGGTCGTGCCCGTCGAGGCCCGCCTTGGCGACCACGACGCGAAGAGGGACCGACATACCCGACACGTTCGACTCCGCCGTTCCCGTCGTCTCCACCGCCATCGTGCTGCCTCCAGAGCGAGAGCCGCCCGCCCCCTGCGAACGGTCGTTAACACCAGCATCGCGCATGGGACGACACGGCGCCAGCAAATCGAACGTGTCTCGCACACGAGGTGGACACCTCTGTGGAAGGTCGCGCGAAACTCTCGAATGAAACCCGAAAGGACGTTGTATGACCCGTTTCCAGAGGTGGGAATGGCGTGGCGGTGGGGGCGAAAGATTGTGGCGCTCGCATACCGCCGGGTACAGTCGCCGCACGTAGCCACCGGGCCCACCCGCTCCCGTAGTCGAGCCGAAAGGCGCAGTCGGTGACCGATCGTCAGATGACCGGGGTGTACGCCCCGAACGCCCTCACTGACGAACCAGGCGACCCCTGGAGACAGCCCTCACCCGTGGCCGCGGACTCCCCCTCCTCGGCGTACGGCACGGACCCGTTCGGCGGGTACGGCGCGCACGACCCGTACGGCGCGCACGGCGGACACGACGGCGGAGCGTACGGCGCGTACGACGCCTACGGGGCCATGACGACCGCCACGGCCACGGCCCCCGCCGCTACCGCCTACGACCCGGGCCACCCGGAGTCCGCCTTCGACCCGCTGACGGATCCCCAGCTCGCCCACGGGGCGGCGTCCTCGCCCTACGGAGAGGACGCCGCGTACGTGTACGGCGGCTACGGGTACGACGCGTACGGGCAGACGTACGGCGCGTCGCTCACCACGGCGGACCCGTTGACCGAGGGGTACGCCGCCCCGGGCGAGACGTACCAGGCCACGGCGGTCGCCGAGCCCGGCGCCTCGACGGGCGAGTGGGACGCCTGGGAGGTGTGGGGCCTGCCCGACACCGGACAGGCCCCTCCGCCGGACGCCTGGGCCGCGACGCCGACGCCCGTCGGGATGTACGAGCCGGCCGAGGCGTACGAGACGCCCGAGGCGCACGCGTCCCACAGCCCGCACGGCGAGGCGACCGAGCCGGCCGCCTCCTACGACGCTTACGAGGGCTACGACGCGTACGAGACGTACGCGGCACCGGCGGGGTACGACGGGGGACACGAGCTCTACGAGGCGGCCGGCGCGGACGCGGACACCGAGGCGGCGACGGACTCCGGCGCCGGCATGGCGGACGGGCCGGACCCGGCGGCGGAGGCGGACCACGAGGCGGCGGAGGCCGCGGAGGCCGCCGACGACGACGCGCGGCCGGTGCCCCCGCCCCGCGCGGCCCGTGGCAGGCGCCGCTCCTCGGCGTCGAACGGCCGACGCGCCGGTTCGGGCTCCGGCTCCGGCGGTGTCCTCGCCGGCGCCGCCCGCCGGGCACGCGCCCGCCGCTCCGCGTTCCTGAGCGTCGCCGCCCCCTCCCTCGCCGTCCTCGGCGTCACGGCCATCGCCACCGCCGCCACCGTCAGCGACTCGGGCACCGGCTCGGGCGACCCCGCCCCGGTCGCCGCCCCCGACTCCCCCGCCGAGGCCGAGCCCGTCGCCGCCAACCGGCAGTTCGACACCCAGCTCGCCGGCCTCTCCCAGGCCGCCACCGACTACGCCTCCCGCGCCAGCCTGACCCAGGCCGACATCGACCTGGAGGCCCAGCGCGAGCAGGAGGAGGCCGAGGCCGAGGCGGAGGCCGCCCGGCTGGAGGCGCTGCGGCCGAAGTTCGCGCTGCCGGTCGAGCAGGCGGGCCTGAGCGCCTACTTCGGCGAGGCCGGCGTCAACTGGATGTCCCTCCACACCGGCATCGACTTCCCCGTCAGCTATGGCACCCCGGTGATGGCCGCCACCGACGGCTCGATCACCACCCAGTGGGACCCCAGCTACGGCACGATGATCGTCCTCACCGCCCCCGACGGCACCGAGACCTGGTACACCCACCTGAGCAGCACCCTGTACACCTCCGGCTGGGTCCAGGCCGGCGCGGTCATCGCGTACTCCGGCGACTCGGGCAACTCCACGGGCCCCCACCTGCACTTCGAGGTCCGCCCGTACGGCGGCTCCCCCGTCGACCCGCTCACCTGGCTGCGCGACCACGGCCTGGAGCCGCTGTAACCCGAACCTCCACGACCCTCCACCACCCTCCAGCACCCTCCACGAGGAACGGCCGACGGCCCGGTCCCCCCATCGGGGGCCGGGCCGTCGGCCGTTCGTCGCGTGCGCCGCGCGGGGCGGCCGTCGCGTCGGTTCAGAACTGTCGGTTCAGAACTGGCGTCGCTGCTGCTGGGACCTGCGCAGGATCGCCTGGCAGATGCCGATGGCGGCGATGGGGGCCACGAACAGGAAGATGTAGTTGATCGCCTCGGCCCCCTCCTTCCACGCGTCCCACGTGTCGCCGGGGTACTTGAACAGCGCGACGAACCAGTTGGCGCCCATCTCCGCGCCGGCGAGCTCCGCGTACCGCGCGACGACCATCGTCGTGCCCCACGCCTCGCCGAGGCAGACGCTGACGAAGGAGAGCGCCGCGCCGATGCCGTAGGCCATCCAGTTGCCGCGGGCGAAGAGGGCGGGGCCGAGACCGCAGAGGATGCCGAGCAGGATCGCGAGGTACGTGATCTGCGTGACCTCACCCGTCGTCTCGTCGAGGGTCGCGCGGTAGATGAAGGCGTAGAGGATCGCGCCGACGATCGCGGCGACGGCCGAGAGGCCGATGGCGGCCGGCAGGTTGGCCTGCGGGCCGGCGCCGGGCGGGGGCGGCGGTGGGAAGCCGCCGCCGGGGGCGCCGTAGGGCTGGGCGGGGCCGGGCTGCTGCGGGTAGCCGTAGCCGGGCTGCTGGGGCTGCGGCTGGGGCTGCGGGTAGCCGTAGCCCGGCTGGGGCTGCGGCTGGGGCTGGCCGTAGCCGCCGCCGGCCGGCTGGCCGTACCCACCGCCCGGCGGAGGCTGGGGCGGAGGCGGCTGCTGCCCGTATCCGCCGTGCGGCTGCTGCTGCCAGGGCTGGCTCATCTGTTCCCCCTGGGGTTCGTGAGGTGAGACGTACTCCGGGGATCAGGAAGAGCTGGAGTACGAACGACTTGCTGATTATCGCCCCCGCAGCTAATCGCCCCCGACCCCCCTACGACAAGCCTTCGCGGTGAGATGTGACAGGACGGCGACACACCCGCAGCTCAGAGCTTCTCCACGGGCGCGTAGCGAAGCAGGAGTCGCTTCGGCTTCTCGCCGCCGAAGTCGATGGTGGCCTCGGCACGGTCGCCGCTGCCGGAGACCGAGACGACCGTGCCCATGCCGAAGCTGTCGTGGGTGACGCGGTCCCCCGGGCTGAGGGAGATCACCGGCCGCTCCGCCATCCGACGCGTCGCGAAGCCGCCCGTGCCCCGTGCCCCGGCGCGGAGGCCCGACGAGGCCGACGCCGAGGCCGACGCCGCGGCCGAGCCCGCCGAGGCGGCCGACCCGGTCGAGGCCGAGGAGCCGCCGCCGAACGCGGACCCCCAGGCCGCCCCCGAGCCCCGGCCACCGGCCCGCCGCCACTCGACGAACTCGCCCGGGATCTCCTCCAGGAAACGGGAGGGCGGGTTGTGCTGCGGCTGGCCCCAGGCGCTGCGCAGCTCCGCGCGCGACACGTACAGCCGCTGCCGGGCCCGGGTGATGCCGACGTACGCCAGGCGCCGCTCCTCCTCCAGCTCCTTCGTCTTGCCGAGGGAGCGCAGGTGCGGGAAGACGCCGTCCTCCATGCCCGTGAGGAAGACCACGGGGAACTCCAGGCCCTTCGCGGTGTGGAGCGTCATCAGCGTGATGACGCCGTCGTCCTCGCCGTCCTCCGGGATCTCGTCGGAGTCGGCGACCAGCGCGACCCGCTCCAGGAAGTCCGCGAGCGTGCCCGGGTCGTCCTCGGGGCGGTCCTGCTCGAACTCCAGCGCCACGGCGGCGAGCTCCCTGAGGTTCTCCACCCGCGTCTCGTCCTGCGGGTCGTTGGACGCCTCCAGCTCCGCGAGGTACCCGGTCTGCTCCAGCACGGCCTGGAGGACCGTGGCCGGTCCCGCACCCGACTCGGCGACGGTCCGCAGCTCCTCCAGCAGCGTGTTGAAGCGCCTGACGGCGTTGGTGGAGCGGGCCGCCATGCCGTACGCCTCGTCCACGCGGCGCAGCGCCTGGGCGAACGAGATCCGCTCGCGCTGCGCCAGGGCCTCGATCATCGCCTCGGCGCGGTCGCCGATGCCGCGCTTGGGCACGTTGAGGATGCGGCGCAGCGGCACGGTGTCCTCGGGGTTGGCCAGCACCCGCAGGTACGCCAGGACGTCGCGGACCTCGCGGCGCTCGTAGAAGCGGACGCCGCCGACGACCTTGTACGGCAGGCCGACGCGGATGAACACCTCCTCGAAGACGCGGGACTGGGCGTTGGTGCGGTAGAACACGGCGACGTCGCCGGGGCGGGCGGTGCCCGCGTCCGTCAGGCGGTCGATCTCGTCGGCGACGAACTGGGCCTCGTCGTGCTCGGAGTCGGCGACCCAGCCGGTGATGCCGGCGCCGGCCCCGGCGTTGGTCCAGAGGTTCTTCGGGCGGCGGGACTCGTTGCGCGCGATGACGGCGTTGGCGGCCGAGAGGATGGTCTGGGTGGAGCGGTAGTTCTGCTCCAGGAGCAGGGTGGTGGCCTGCGGGAAGTCCTCCTCGAACTGGAGGATGTTGCGGATCGTGGCGCCGCGGAAGGCGTAGATCGACTGGTCGGCGTCGCCGACGACGCACAGCTCGGCCGGCGGGACGCCGTGGCCCTCCGCCGCGGCCTGGGCGTCGTCTCCGGTGCCGACGAGCTGCCGGATCAGCCGGTACTGCGCGATGTTGGTGTCCTGGTACTCGTCGACCAGCACGTGCCGGAAGCGGCGGCGGTAGTGCTCGGCGACGTCGGGGAACGCCTCCAGCAGGTGCACGGCCGTCATGATGAGGTCGTCGAAGTCGAGGGCGTTGGCCTCGCGCAGCCGGGACTGGTAGAGCGCGTACGCCTCGGCGAGCGTCTTCTCGAAACCTCCCCCAGCCCCGCCGGGGGTACCCCCACTGACCTGGGCGGCGAAGTCCTCGGGGTCGATCAGCTCGTTCTTGAGGTTCGAGACCTTCGCGGAGAACGACTTGGGCGGGAAGCGCTTGGGGTCGAGGTCCAGGTCGCGGCAGACCAGCGCCATCAGGCGGCGCGAGTCGGCCGCGTCGTAGATCGAGAAGCTGGAGGTGAAGCCGAGCCGCTTGCTCTCGCGGCGCAGGATCCGCACGCAGGCGCTGTGGAAGGTCATCACCCACATCGCGCCGGCCCGCGGGCCCACCAGCTCCTCGACGCGCTCGCGCATCTCGCCCGCGGCCTTGTTGGTGAAGGTGATCGCGAGGATCTGGCCCGGGTGGGCGCCGCGCGCGGCCAGCAGGTACGCGATGCGGTGGGTCAGCACGCGCGTCTTGCCCGAGCCGGCGCCGGCGACGATCAGCAACGGGGCGCCACTGTGGGTGACGGCGGCGCGCTGCTGTTCGTTGAGGCCCTCCAGCAGCGCGGCCGGGTCGCTCACCGGCTTGGGCTCGCCGTTGCGGTAGTACGCGTCGCCGCCGTGTGCCGGCGCGCCGGCGCCGGGTTCGGCGAAGGTGCCGGCGAACAGCGCGTCCACGGCGTCGTCGTCCGGCTCGTAGGGGGCCCCTTCCTCGTCGGGAGGGGGCGGCGGCACGTCGCCCTCCGGGGTGGGGTCGAGGTCCGCCAGCACGTTGTCATCGAAGAGCCCGCTCATCGCCACCGAGTCTATGACCGCTCCCCTCCCCGCTCTCCCGCCAGACGTCCCCCGGGCGGCGGGCTCCTAGAATCATGCGCATGACCACGCCCGAGCCCCGCCCGCGCCCCGAGCTCCGCGCCTCTCACGAGGACCGGGAGGCGGTGGCGGAACGGTTGCGCGACGCCGCGGCCGAGGGACGGATCGACATCGACGAGCTGGAGGAGCGGCTGGAGGTGGCGCTGACCGCCAAGACCTTCGGCGAGCTCGCGCCGCTCACCGCCGACCTCCCCGAGCCGCCGGCCCCCGAGCCGGGCCCGCCGCTGGTGCTCAAGGGTGGCCTGCACGGCGCGGAGCGCGTCGGTCGCTGGGAGGTGCCGGCGAAGATCGTCGCCCGGGGCGGACTCGGCGGCGTCAAGATCGACTTCACGCGCGTCTCGTGCCCCTGGCCCGAGGTGGAGGTCGAGATCTACGGGGAGATGGCGGGCGTCACGGTCGTGGTGCCCGAGGGCTGGACCGTGGACACCACGGGCATGGACCCCGGCATCGGCGGCCTGAAGGACAAGACCCGTCCCGTCACCCGCCTCCCCGGGTCGCCGCTGATCCGGCTGACCGGAAGTGGCGGCATGGCGGGCGCCGTCGTGCGCCATCCCAACGTCTGGGAGCGCCGCAAGCTGCGGGACAACCCGACGGCCTGAGCCGCGGGCTCACTGCGCGCGGGCCGCCGGCGGCGCTGTCGGCCCTCCGGAACCGGCGGAACCAGCGGAACCGGCCCGCGCACGCCTGGAGGCCGAAACGGCCAGCGTCGCCGCCAGCGCGGCGGCCAGCAGACTGGCGAGAAGCACCCCGTTCAGCCAGGGGGGAACGGTCTGCTCGACGAAACCGTCACCCCACCGACACTCCGAGCCGAGCGGGAGGAAGGACCTCTCGTACGACAGGAACTCGGCGTCCGGCGACGCGATCTCGGGCGGTTCGCCGGTTCTGCCCCAACTACAGTACTCGTACTCCGAATACCCCCATCGCAGCAGAAGCAGCCCGAGGGCGTACGTCCCCGAGGCCACGATCAGGGCGACGAACGCGGCGTCCGCCCACGTGACCGAAAGGCGACCCGTCGCGTGGCGCCGGAGCAGCAGGCCGCTGATCACGCGCCCCGCCATCGCGAAGACCGCGAGGCCCAACGACAACTCGATCGTGCAGACGAGAAGAACGTCCATCGCGTCCCACCCCCAGGACCTCCGGTCGGCCGTCGGTGACGCGCCCCACGAGGGCGCCACCGGCTCAACTCCACTGTAGGCGGACGCCGTTGGACCGGGCCGGTCTGGCGGCCGGGGCGGACCGGACGTGCGGCGACACCCCTGGTGCGCGGCGTGCCCGCGCGGCGCGAAACCGAACGCGAGGTCACAATAGGATTCCAGTCACACCGCGAACAAATTACTCACCAGCCTTCACAAACGCCCCTCCGAATGGCTAGCGTGCGGCAGAGTCACCTTCGCCGACCGCCGGCCCTTCCCCCCGGGCCCGCTCGGTGAGCGGTCAGGGTTAGGGAAGGAGAAGCCACCTGTGGGTTCCCATCGCAAGCCCCGGGCAGGTCTGTTGGAGCGTCCCTCCGCCCGGCGCGGAGCCGTCGGCGTCGGCGCCGCCGCCCTCGTGTCGGCCACGCTGCTGACGCAGAGCGCGTACGCGGACGACCCCGACACCCCCTCCATCGAGGAGCAGCGCGAGCGGGCCGAGGAGGCCGCGGGGCGCGCCCAGGAGGTGCGCGACCAGGTCGACGAGCTGTACCACGAGGCCGGCGTCGCCACCCAGGACTTCCTGGAGGCCGAGGAGGACGTCGAGGAACAGCAGGACGCCGTGGACGAGGCGTTGGACGCCGCCGCCGAGGCCACCGAGGAGGTCAACGAGGCCCGTCGCACCCTCGGCACCTTCGCCGCGGCGCAGTACCGCCACGGCGGGGGCACCATGCCCGAGACCGCGACGCTGCTGCTGGCCAGCGACCCGCAGTCGTTCTTCGACCGCAGCCACACCCTCGACCGGCTCGGCGACCAGCAGCAGCAGGCCCTCGACACCTTCAGCTCGCGCCAGGCCGACGCCGAGGAGCACAGCGCCGAGGCCACCGAGGCGCTGGAGGAGCTCCAGAGCCGCGAGGACGAGCTCCAGGAGCAGAAGGATCTCGTGCAGGGCAGGCTGGCCGAGGCGCGGGAGCTGCTCGACCAGCTCACCGACGAGGAGCAGGCCGCCTACGACGAGCTGGAGCGGCTGGAGGAAGAGGAGGCCGAGCGGCAGCGCCGCCTGGCCGAGCAGCGGGCCCAGGAGGAGCGCGAGCGGGAGCTCGCGGAGCAGCGGGAGCAGGAGCAGGCCGAGCAGGAGGAGCAGGAGTCCGGCGGCGGCCAGGCGGACGGCGGCACCGGGAGCGGCGACACGTACGCCTCGCTGGCCGAGCAGGCGATCGCGTTCGCCGAGGCACAGATCGGCAAGCCGTACGTGTGGGGCGCCACCGGCCCCGACTCCTTCGACTGCTCGGGGCTGACCCAGGCGGCGTGGCTGGCGGCGGGCGTCGAGATCCCGCGCGTCACCTACGACCAGGTGAACATCGGCACCACGATCCCCCGCTCCCAGGCCCAGCCCGGCGACCTCGTCTTCTTCTACGACGACATCAGCCACGTCGGCCTGTACATCGGCGGCGGCATGATGATCCACGCGCCGAAGCCGGGAGACGTGGTGAAGGTCGAGGCGATCGACGTGATGCCGATCTACTCCTTCGTCCGCCCGACCTGAGACGGTTCCGCCCACCCGCCGCCCACCCGCCGTCCGCACGTGTGAACGCCATGGCCATGTCCATGGGGGTGCCATACTGTGTAGCCCGCCGCTTAGATCGAGCACTCGGGGGGTCCGGCACCAGTGGAGCAGTCATCGCACCCAGGTGAACTGATAAGCGGGCGGTACGAGCTCGTCGAGGTGATCGGCACCGGCGGGTTCGGGCGGGTCTGGAAGGCGCGCGACCAGCGGCTCCAGGCCGACGTGGCCATCAAGGAGCTCCGCCCGCCCTCGTCGATCTCCGAGACGGAACGGCGAGAACGCCTGAACCGAGCGGAGCGCGAGGCCCTCAACACCGCCCGCCTGCGTGACCACCCCCACATCGTGAGCGTGCACGACGTCGTCGTCGACGACGGCGTCTTCTGGATCGTGATGCAGCTCGTCACGGGCCGCGCCCTCAGCCAGCGCCTCCAGGACGGCGGCGCGCTGTCCGTGAGCGAGACCGCGGACCTGGCCAGGGCGCTGCTGAAGGCCCTCGACGCGGCGCACCAGGCGGGGATCGTGCACCGCGACATCAAGCCGGCCAACGTCCTGCTCGCCGACAACGGCGACATCCTGCTCACCGACTTCGGGATCGCGACGCACGAGACCGACACCTCGCTCACGATCACCGGGGCGGTCATCGGCTCGGTCGCCTACATGGCACCCGAGCGCGCCCTCGGCGACAAGGGGCAGGCGCCGAGCGACCTGTTCTCCCTCGGCGTGACGCTGTTCGAGGCGCTGGAGGGCCTGTCGCCGTTCGCCCGCACCTCGACGGCCGTGACGCTGCACGCCGTCGCCTACGAGGACCCGCCACCGCTGCGACGCGCGGGACCGCTGGCGCCGCTGATCACGCGGCTGCTCACGAAGGACCCGGCGCAGCGCCCGTCGATCGCCGAGGCCCTCGCCCTGCTCGACGCGATACCGGTGTCCGCGCTGCGCGCCGCCGACGCGCCGGGCCTGGCGAAGCCGACCGCGCCGCCCCCGCCGGCGCAGCCGCCGACACCCGCCACGCCGGCGACGCCCGTCACGCCGGCGACGCCGCCGCACGCGCTGCCCACGATGGCCGCGATGCCGACGCCGACCCACGCGTATCCCACGGCGGTGGCGGGCGTGCACACCCCGCCCCAGGCGTACCCCGCCACGCCGATGCCGCACCACCCCGGCTACCCCGGGCAGCCCGGCCACACCTATCCGACGGCACCCGTCCCCTACCCTCCCGGCGGTCCCCACCGGCCCTCCTCCAACGCCCTGGTCGTCAAGGTGCTGGCCGGAGTCCTCGGCCTGGCCCTCGTCGTGATCGTGGTCCTGGTCGCCACGTCGGGAGGCGACTCCGAGGGCGGCACGGGCGGCACGGGCGGCAACGGCACGGGAGGGGGAGGCGAGACGGAGGCGGGGACGTTCGTCAACGACACCTCGGTCGAGATCAGGGACAACGAGACGGCCGAGTCGACGATCGAGGTCACCGGCGTCGACGGCAACGCCCCCGCCGCGCTGGCCGTCCCCGTGGACCTCACCCACACCAACGTCAACGACCTCGACATCACGCTCGCCGCCCCCGACGGCACCACCTTCGTCCTGGACGAGGACGGCCCGCACAACGACGGCGAGGACGGCTCCTTCACCTACACGGTCAACGCCGCGGCGGTCGTGGCCAACGGCACCTGGACGCTCGCCGTCGAGGACACCGCGGGACTCGACCAGGGCACCCTGAACTCCTGGGGCCTGCACATGGGATCGGGCGACGGCGGAGGCGAAGGCGAGGGCGGGGGTCAGACGGGCCCGGTCGGCGGATCGTTCGAGAACAACGAGCCCGTGACCATCCCCGACATGGACTCGGCCGTCTCGACGATCGAGGTCACCGGCATCGACGGCAACGCCCCGAGCTCACTGGCCGTCCCCGTGGACATCACCCACGACTACACCTCCACCAGCGAACTGGACATCACGCTGACCGCCCCCGACGGCACCACCTTCACCCTCAACAGCCAGGACGAGGAACACAACGGCGGCGAGAGCGGCGTCCACACGTACGTCGTCGACGCCTCGGCGGTGCCGGCCAACGGCACGTGGACGCTGACCGTGGAGGACATCAGGGCGATCGACGAGGGCACCCTCAACTCCTGGGGCCTGCGCTTCCAGTCGTTCGCGAACAACGATCCGGTGGCCATCCCCGACATGGACTCGGCTGTCTCGACGATCGAGGTCTCCGGGTTCGAGGGCAACGCCCCGAGCTCACTGGCCGTCCCCGTGGACATCACCCACGACTACACCTCCTCCAACGAACTGGACATCAGGCTGACCGCCCCGGACGGCACCACCTTCACCCTCAACGAGGAGGAGGAGCACCCGAGCAGCGGTGAGCACTCGTACGTCATCGACGCCTCGGCGGTGCCGGCCAACGGCACGTGGACGCTGACCGTGGAGGACATCAGGGCGGCCGACGAGGGCACCCTCAACTCCTGGGGCCTGCTCTTCTGACGGCCGTCGCGTGGTGACGCGGCCGGCGGCGTCACGGCCGGCGGCCGCGGTCGCCGACGAGCGCGGTCGCCAACGGAGCGCCGTCGCCGTCGCCGTCGCCGTCGCCGTCGCGGGTGAGCGTGCGGGGACGTGACGGGAGATCGCGGGCCGGCCCGGGGTGCGGGCCGGCCGGCGTCACCAGACGGTGGCGATGAAGATGTTCACGATCGTGAGCCCGCCGATCGCGCCGAACAGCGGGGCGGCCACGCGCTCCTCGTCGCGGTTGACGTACGTGACGGCGAGGATCGCCAGCAGCACCGTGAGCTTCACGGCGATCTTGACGTTGTTCACCTCCTGATCGTCCGCCTGGTTGAGGCCGACGAGGGCGAGACCCGTGACGAGCATGGTCCACGCGCCGTGGAGCATCCCCGGGGACACCCGCGCCTCACCGGCTCGAAGTGCCTTCATCTGCGACAGGAAGCCACCCAGCAGAGCCGCGATACCGATGATGTGCAGCCCGAGGACGACGTCGATCAGGACCTCCATGGGCCGGAAGTCTAGCCAGCACGCGTCTTGACGCTGAGTGGCGCGCCCCCCAGGATGCTTTGGGAGCGCTCCCACGTTCAGAACTTCAACGTGTCATGTCCACTCCGTCTCCGTCGCGAAGGGACCCAGAGCCGTGACCCCCCACCCCCACCGCAGACGACGCCGCCTCCTCGGCGGCGGTGCCGTCGCGTCCGCGGCAGGACTGTTGGCAGCCGCCATCGCCCTGCCCTCCGCCACCACCGCCTCAGGCCAGCCAGGGCCCGAGCTGATCTCCAACGGCGACTTCGCCAGCGGGGAAACCGCCCCCTGGTGGTGGACCCAGAACATCACGCCCGAGATCGTCGACGGCCGCCTGTGCGCAGAGATCCCGGGCGGTACGGCGAACCCCTGGGACGTGATCATCGGGCAGGACGCCCTGCCCCTGACCGCCGCCGAGAGCTACGAGTTCCGGTACACCCCCACGAGCAGCCCGGAAGGGCCGGTCCGCGCGAACATCCAGATGCCGACCGACCCGTACACCTCGTACCTCACCGCGATCGACACGGCGACCGACGCCACCGAGCCGATCAGCCACATCTTCACCCCCACGGTGAACCAGCCCGACGCCCAGCTGGTCTTCCAGCTCGGCGGCCGTGACGAGGCGTTCACCTTCTGCGTGGACGACGTCTCGCTGACCAGCGGCGCCGAGGTGCCGCCGTTCGACCCCGACACCGGCTCGCCCGTCCGCGTCAACCAGCACGGGTACCTGACGGACGCGGCAAAGGTCGGCACGTACGTGACCGAGTCGACCGAGGCGCTGCCGTTCACGGTCAACGCCGCCGACGGCACCGAGGTCGCCTCCGGCACCACCTCCCCCGCCGGCGTCGACCCCACCTCGGCGGAGAACGTCCACACCTTCGACTTCAGCGAGGTCGCCACCCCGGGTGAGGACTACACCGTCACCGTCGGCGAGGACACGAGCCTGCCCTTCGCCATCGGCGACGACGTCTACGCGGGCCTGGGCACCGACGCGCTCGCGTACTACTACCACAACCGTTCCGGCATCGAGATCGACGCGGCGCTCGTGGGCGAGGAGTACGCCCGCCCCGCCGGCCACGCCAACGTCGAGCCGAACCAGGGCGACGACGGCGTGACCTGCTGGCAGGACGCCTGCGACTACACCCTCGACGCCGCCGGCGGCTGGTACGACGCGGGTGACCACGGCAAGTACGTCGTCAACGGCGGCATCTCCGTGGCGCAGCTGATGTCGATCTACGAGCGCGACCCCGAGGCGTTCGGCGACAGCTCCCTCGCCGTCCCCGAGCAGGGCAACGCGGTGCCCGACATCCTCGACGAGGCCCGCTGGCAGCTGGACTTCCTGATGTCCATGCAGGTGCCCGAGGGCGAGGAGCTGGCGGGCATGGCCCACCACAAGCTCCACGACGCCGCCTGGACCGCGCTGCCGACCATCCCGCACGAGGACAGCCAGCCGCGTGAGCTGCACCCGCCGTCCACCGCCGCCACGTTGAACCTCGCGGCGGCCGGCGCCCAGTGCGCCCGGGTCTTCGAGCCCTTCGACGCGGACTTCGCCGCCCAGTGCCTGACCGCCGCCGAGCGGGCCTGGCAGGCGGCGCAGGCCAACCCGGACATGCTCGCCGACCCGAACGACGGCGTCGGCGGCGGCGCCTACAGCGACGCGAAGGTCAGCGACGAGTTCTACTGGGCCGCGGCCGAGCTGTACCTCACCACCGGTGAGGGCACCTACGAGGGCGCCCTGCTCGACTCCGAGCTGCACGGCGACGCCGAGGCCGTCTTCCCCGACGGCGGCATGAGCTGGGGCGAGACCGCCGGTCTCGGCGCGCTGAGTCTGGCCACGGTCCCGAACGACCTGAACCGGGTCCGCCAGGCCAACGTCGACGAGATGGTCCTCAACGCGGCCGACCGGTACGCGGCCACCGCCCAGGCGGCGCCGTACGGCCTGCCCTACGGCGAGGGCTTCATCTGGGGCTCCAACTCCCAGGTGCTCAACAACGGCGTGGTGCTCGGTGTCGCCCACGACCTGACGGGCGAGGCCGCCTACCGTGACGCCGCCCTGGGCGCGCTCGACTACGTCCTGGGCCGCAACCCGCTCAACCAGTCGTACGTCACCGGCTACGGCGAGCGGGACTCGGTCAACCAGCACCACCGCTTCTGGGCCAACCAGCTCGACCCCGGCCTGCCGAACCCGCCCGCGGGCTCGCTGGCCGGCGGCCCGAACGCGGACCTCCAGGACCCGATCGCCGAGCAGGAGCTCGTCGGGTGCGTGGGCGCGATGTGCTACATCGACCACATCGAGTCGTACGCGACGAACGAGGTCACGATCAACTGGAACGCCCCGCTGGCGTGGCTGGCCGCCTACGCCGACGACCAGGGCGGCGACGCCTGAGCAGGGACTGAGCAGGACCTGCCCACGTAGGGCCTGATCAGGGCCTGACGGCGCCCGCGGGCGCCGGGCCCCCGGCGGGGGCGTACGGTCGCGGACCACCGCACCGTACGCCCCCGCCTCGCTGTCCGCGCGCTCCCCGTACGCTGGCGGCATGCCCCCAGCCCGCGCGAAGAAGAACGCGAAGAAGCGGCAGCGCCCGACCGGCTCCCAGCGACCCGGGTCGTCCTCCCGGAAGACGGGGAGGCCGGGACGGACCCAGCCGCCGAGGACGACGTACGGGGCGCGCGCCGCGCGGCCGTACGCCGTCGCGTTGCTGGTGGCGCTGCTGGTGGGGGCGATGGCGGTCGGCACGCTCGCCGCCCTCGGCGGGAGCGACGCCACCGGCGCGGACGACGACGCCGGGGGCGAGCCGACGACGCTGCCCACGGACGGCCCGGTGGCCGAGCTGGCGCGCCGGGACGCGGGCGACCCGCTCGCCCTCGGCGAGCCCGACGCCCCCGTCGTGATGATCGAGTACGCCGACTTCCAGGACGCGTTCGTCGGCATCCACGCCCGTCGGACCCACCAGGAGCTGGTGACGGAGTACGTGGAGGCCGGCATCCTGCGGATCGAGTTCCGCAACTACCCCGTCAACGGGCCCGAGTCGGACGCCGCCGCGCGCGCCGCGTGGGCGGCCGGGGAGCAGGGCCGCTTCTGGGAGTTCCACGACGCCGCGCTGGCGGAGGAGTTCTCCATGAACTCGGGCCGCTTCGAGGAGGAGGGGCTGCGCGAGCTGGCCGACCGGGCGGGCGTGGAGGACGTCGAGCGGCTGCTGACCGACATGGAGTCCGAGGCGGCGGGCGAGGCCGTGGGGCGGGACGCGGAGGAGGCGTACGAGCTGGGCGTCACCTCGGTGCCGTCGTTCCTGATCAACGGCGAGCCGGTGCAGGGCGTCCAGTCCCCCGAGATCTTCCGCGAGACCATCGACGAGGCGTACGAGGCGGCCCGCTGACGCCCCTCGTCGACGCAGACAGCGCCGACGACGCCGTGTGAGCCGCATGGCCGAACGAGCCGAAGAGGACGCGAACGGTCGCGGCCGGACGCGGGGCCGGGCAGCCGGCACGCGCCGGAGGCCAACGCCGGTCAATCACCGCCACTACCGATCAAGTGGTCGCTGACGGCCGTCATGTCGACTTAGCGTCCTGGGCCATGGCAAAGCACAGGAAGCCGAAGCGCCGGCCCCACCCGTTAGGCGCGTTCCGCCCGCGCGGCTCCCGCCGCCCGCACCGCGCCCTGCGGTCCGTCGCCGCGACGCTCACCCTCGCGGGCGCCGCCTCGACCACGTTGGTCGACGGCGTGGCGCTCGCCGAGCCGGAGCCGAGCCTTCCCGCGATCCGCGAGCGGGTCGACGCCCTGCACCGCGAGGCCGAGGAGGCGACCGAGCGGTACAACGCGGCCACCGAGGAGGTCGACCGGGCGCAGGAGGCGATCGAGCTGCTCCAGGACGAGGCGGCCCGCCACACCGAGCTGTTGGACGAGGCCCGCGACGCCCTCGGCGGCCACGCCGCCGCCCAGTACCGCGACAGCCACGCCGGTCTGCCGCCCTCGCTCCAGCTCGCGCTCTCCTCCGACCCCGACGACTTCCTCGACGCCGCCGTGCTGGCCGACCTGAGCGGCGACCTCCAGGCCGAGGCCGTGGCGGAGGTGCACGAGCAGCTGCGGGCGATCGAGCAGCTGCGGGGCGAGGCCGACGTGGAGGCCGAGGCGCTCGCCGAGGCGCGGGACGTCGCGAGCGAGGAGCGCGAGGAGGTGCGCGAGCGGCTCGCCGAGGCGGAGGAGCTGTTGGCCACCCGCACCGAGGAGGAGCGGGAGCGGATCCTGCTCGGCGGCTCGCCGGACGCGGCGGGGGCCGCGCAGGGCGTCGTGCCCTCCGCGCCCGGCTCGGGCGGCGACGGCGAGGCGGTGGGGCGGGCCGCGGCGGCCGTCGCCTTCGCCCACGCGCAGCTGGGCAAGCCGTACGTGTGGGGCGGCACCGGGCCCGACGGTTTCGACTGCTCGGGCCTGACCCAGGCGGCCTGGGCGGCGGCCGGGGTGGCGCTGCCGCGCACCAGCTACGCCCAGGTGGGCTCCGGCACCCCGGTCGCGCTGTCCGAGCTGGCCCCGGGCGACCTGGTCTTCTACTACGCGGGGCTGAGCCACGTCGGGATCTACGTGGGCGGCGGGCAGGTCATCCACGCGTCGCGGCCGGGCGCGCCGATCGCGTTCGCCCCGGTGGACTCGATGCCCGTCGCCGCGGCGACGCGCCCCGCGTGACGCCTGTCGGGTGTCGGCCGTGAGGAGGCGCTGGCAGACTGGGACCGCCGGACGAAAGGTGGCACGGTCATGTCAGTCAGGGATCAACTCGGGGGTCCGGCGGCCCGCGGCCCGCTGCCCGGCACGGGCGGCCCCGGCGGCGGGCTGCGGGAGACCGCCGCCCACTTCGCGCTCCTGCCGCTGCGGTTCTTCCTCGGCTTCACGTTCCTCTACGCGGGGATCGACAAGTACGTGGACTCGGCGCCGTTCAGCGACAGCATGAACACCGACCAGATGGAGACGCTGCTGGAGTTCTCCCGCGACAGCGCCGCCGCGGGCTGGCTCGTGGACCTGGCACTGGAGAACCCGGGCCTGTTCGGCCACGGGACGGCGGTGGTCGAGATGGCCGTGGGCGCGGGCCTGCTGCTCGGGCTGTGGACGCGCCTGGCCGCCGCCGCGGGGGCGCTGCTGGCGCTCGCGTTCTGGCTGACGGTGTCCTGGAGCACGGACCCGTACTACTTCGGGGCGGACCTGCCGCTGCTGGCGGGCTTCCTGACCCTCCTCCTGGCGGGCAGCGGCCCGTTCGCCCTCGACACGGCGCTCTCCGCACACCAGGCACGCGCCAACCGCCGCATGTTCGGCTAGGGCCCGCCCGGCGGGCCCGTCGCCCTCAGCCCAGCGCGGCCACGGCTCTTTCCCAGGGGAAGGCCCCCGGGGCGCCCTGCCTCGGCGCGTGTGGCTCGTAGCCGTCCGGTCCGAGCAGGACCCGGACGCCCTGCTCCCGCAGCGTCGCCACGGCGCGCGGCACGGCGGGCTGCGCACCCAGTGCCGTGCTCCAGAACGGCATGGCCGCCACCGGGACACCCATGTGCACCGCCTCGGCGGGAAGACCGAGGGAGAGCGTGTCCGTGACACCCGCCGCCCATCGGCACGCGCTGGTCGTCGTCATCGGCGCCACCAGCATCGCGTCGGCCGGCGGCAGTCCCCCGCCCTGGCCTGGCAGCGTGTACTGGTGACGGACCGGGTGCCCCGTCAGCTTCTCCAGCTCCGGCAGACGGCCCTCCCACCAGCGCGCGGCGGTCGGGGACAGGACGAGGCAGGTGTCCCACCCCGCGTCCTGCGCGACTCGCACCCCTCTGTCCACGTACTCGGCGGGACCGGCAGCGCAGGCGATCAGGTACAGGACACGAACACGGGTCATGCCGGGAGTCCACAGCGCTCGGCGAGTGCACGCAAGTCCGCGCCGGGGGATGGCACGAGCAGCGCGAGATCCTGCACGATCGTCACGACTGCGGACGAGTGCACCCCTTCGGGCGGCAGCCTCGCCGTCTCGATGAGCGCGAGACGGCACAGCCGTACGCTGGGCAGCGAGTGCTCATAACCCAAAGGATCGACATGATCGATTATCCCGAACTCTCCATCGGTGAGCGCATCAGGTACTTCAGAAACCGGGCCGGCAAGTCGCAGGCGGCCCTGGGTGGCCTCGTCGGTCGCTCGGAGGACTGGGTATCGAAGGTCGAGCGGGGTGTCATCTCCGTGGACCGGCTGTCCCTGCTGCTTGAGATCGGCCGCGTCCTCGGAGTCTCCGACCTGTCCGACCTCACCGGGCCCTCCCTCACCATGACCCTGGCCAGCGGCCCGGAACACCCCGCCGTGCCGGCGATCCGCCTCGCACTCAGCACGCCTCCGTCCCTGCTCGGCGGGAGGCTGCCGGGGGAGCCGGTGAGCGCGGGCGAGTTGGATCAGCACGTGCGGGACGCGTGGAGCGTCTACGAGACGCAGACCGAGCGATACGGCCCCGTCGGCGAGCGTCTGCCGCGACTGCTCGCCGAGGCGTACCTGACGCTGCGGAAGTCCACCGGTCCGGACGAGATGTCGGCGGTGCGGTCCCTCGTGTCGCTGCTCCACCTGCACCAGGTGTTCCTCCGGCGCGTCGGTGAGCGCAAGCTGTCGCTGATCGCCGCCGACCGCGCGATGCAGATCGCGGACGAGACCGAGGACCCGGCGCTCATCGCCGCGTCCGCGTGGAACGTGTGCGGCATCCTCACCAGCTCGGGCGACGTCCGCGAGAGCCTGGATCTCGCACGGTCGACCATCGACCACTGCCGCCCGGGAGACGACGCCACCCCCGATCACCTGTCCGCGTTCGGCGCCCTCCATCTCGCGGCCGTGATCGCTGCCGTGAGGTCGACCAACGCCCCCGCCGCCTGGGATCTTCTCCGTGAGGCCGGGACGGTCGCCGACCGCCTCGGGCGCGACCGGAACGACTGGCACACCAGCTTCGGCCCCTGCAACGTGAGGATGCACGGCGTGCACCTCGCGGCCGAGGAAGGCGACGCACACGAAGCCCTGCGGCTGGCGGACGACGTGGAGGTCAACCCCGAGCTGCCGCTGGAGCGAAGGACCCGCTACCTCGTCGAGGTCATGCACTCCCACCGACTGACCGGCGACGACTTCGGCACGATCTACATGCTGCGCAGGATCTTGGAGGAGTCGCCGGAGGAGATCGCGTACTTCACTCTCGTGCGTGAAGCTGTCGTCGCGTTGCTGAAGCGCGAACGCCCGCAGTACCGCCGTGACCTGCGGCAGATCGCCGAGCACATCGGAGTGTTGGCGGCTGCCTGACCCGGAATCAGGCGCACCCCGGAAACTTCTTCCGGGGTGCGCCTGATTTTTTCCCTCACCATCGGTCACATGACAGCGACTCAGCGGCGATGGGGGCGACGAGCCTCCCGGGGGACGACGGCGAACCCGGCCATGGGGCTGCGTCTGGAGCGCATCCCGGGTCGGTCGTTACGGCGCACGGAGGCCGGGCGTATCGCCCTCCCGGTGCGCGTCCTGCGCGATGGCGAGCACGTGGGGGACGGCTCGCTGGTCCTGCGCCAGGAAGAGGCCGAAGCTCTGTGCGCGGACCTGACACGAATGCTCGCCGGCGCTGTCCCTGCTGGCGGTGATGGAGCATGACCCGTAGTGACCACGACCAGTGGCGCCGGGCTCTGCTGGCAGAGGCGGCTGCGGGCGTCATCCCGAACATGCCCATGTGGCTGCCGCCGTCCGATGTCAGCGCGCGGCGTGTGCCGTGCGGATGTTGGTGGGATGCGGTGAGGGTCCCCGAGGACATCGGCGCCGTCGTGCTGGAGGCGTTGGCGGGGCAGTCGGGGCCGGTGATCGGTGACCGTTGCGACGGCGTCTACAGCTGGCTCGTCGCGCCGGGTGCGGCCGACGGCTGGCGTGGTGGTCTGCCGGTGCAGGTGTA
This sequence comes from Streptomyces sp. 4N509B, assembly GCF_052245655.1. Classification (NCBI taxonomy): domain Bacteria; kingdom Bacillati; phylum Actinomycetota; class Actinomycetes; order Kitasatosporales; family Streptomycetaceae; genus Streptomyces; species Streptomyces sp. 4N509B. Next base: position 15,773 of record NZ_JBQQBZ010000019.1, on the reverse strand, counting down.
CGGCGTCGCGTGCCGTCTGCTGGTGCCGTCGCTCGGCAGCAGCCACACGTGCTGGGTGGAGTGGCTGGTCCAGCCCGAGCCGGGGCGGGACTGCCTGACCGACCCCGGCCTGTTGAACGCCGCCCTCACCGCCGCCGTTGCCGGCCGGGCTCGGCCGGAGTCGGGGCGGTGAGCACCGTGGCGACGATGCAGGATGCGCCGGACTCCGGTGCCGTGACCGAGTTGCTGGGAAGCATGCTCGCTGCTCTGACTCCCCGCGAGGGCGGGGTGTGGGTCCTGGTCCGCGACCTCCGGTCCATGGACGACGGGCCCGTCGTCCGCCGTGCGTGGCACGACCCGGCACCGGCCGCGCGCGTCATCGCGGATGAGATCGGCCGCGACGCGGACGCCTCCGGCGCGTACCTGAGCGTCAGCATGGACGGTGCCTGCGCCTGGGAGTTCGACACCCATCGCGTGACCCTCCGGCTGGAGTGGGTGCCCATCGAGCCGGGAGCGGTTCGGTGATCGGGGATCTCGGCGGCGGTGGTAAGGAGGTGTTGCGGGACGTGGCGCATCCGTGGGTCGGGCGGCGGGTCGTCCATCCGGCCAGTGGGCGGACGGGTCGGTTGGGACTGGTCATGCAGCACCTGCACTACGACCTGTTCGGCCGCGAGAAGCTGCTGTGGACCGAGGCGCACGTCCGACGCCTCGACGGTTCCGGCTGGGAGTGGCGCTTCAACCTCGACGACCTCGCACCCGCCGACGAACAGCAGCAGCGGTCGGGCCCGGCCGGAGAGGAAGAGGCCGGGCGAAGACCGCCGTCGTAGAAGGATCCCGGCCGCTCCCGCAGCGGGGTGGCCGGGCAAGTCCCCCGACCGGACCAGCCCCGAGCGGCAGCGGACGCTCTGCCGCTCCCGCCCCGGTCCGCCCCTTCGCTGGGGTGCCGCAACGCGGTGAGGGACACCCCGCCCACCCCGGGACAGCTGATTCACACCCACAACCCCCGGGGTGGGCACCACAAACCCCCCGCCCGGCCAAGCCGCGCGGGGACGCCGCCCGCCCCGCCCATCCCCCGTCACGGCCGGGCGGGCGGCAGCACACCCAACTCCTGCCCCCGCCCCGCTGGTCGGTCGGGCCCCGGGCAGGACGCCCGCCCCGGGGCGCCAACCTGTCGGGGCGGGCACCCACACACCCGCACCGGCCGGTGAAGCGCGGACGCCCCCTAGCGCGGGGACGTCACCGACCGTCGCTCGTCGCTGGTGGCGGCGCGCAGCCGGCGTTCGAAGTCCTCGTGGCGGCGGGCGCGGGCACGGCGCACCGTGACGGTGACCGCGGCGACGATGCCGGAGACCAGCAGCGCGCACGGCAGGAGCAGACCCAACACCCACAGCGGCGGGCCGCCGCGTTCGCCGAAGGTCCGCAGCAGGTACAGCGTGGCGATGCCGAGCAGCGCCAGGCCCAGCAGCAGCCGGGCGGGCTCGAAGCGGTGGCGTTGCAGCGGCGCCTTCACGGACACGGTCACACCTCCCGTTCCACGGCCACGTAACCGAGGCCCATCTCCAACCAGAGTTCCACGGTGCCCCCCTCGGTCACGCCGTCGGGAGGCCCGTACCGCTCCGTCCACCGCCAGCCGGCGCCGCCCCAGCTGTCGACGGGGCCGCGGCCGGTGGAGCGGCCGTCCTCGTCGTAGGTGAACGCGCCGACGCCGATCTCGACGTGAATGACCAGCCGGGCGCCGCGCGGCACCGTGACCACGAGCTGTCCCGCGCCCGCCTCGACCCGGGTGGCCGCGTACTCGCCCGGGGCCAGCGTCAGGGCGCTGAGGTCGAGCTCCGCGTCGCCGCTGCCGACCTCGTAGCGGGGCCGCAGCTCGTCGGCGGCGACCGGCCGCCACACGCGCTCGGACCAGTTGGTGGTGATGTTCTCCGGCAGCGCGGCGGCGCCGGTCAGCAGCGCGCCGGTGACGACGACGGCGACGAGGGTGCCGACGCCGAGGCGGCCGACGAAGGAGCTGACGGCCAGCCCGAGCCCGAAGATCACCATCGCCGCCGCGAGGCCGACGACCAGCGCCTCGCCGAGCTCGTCGCCGCCCCACAGCCACACCCCGCCCGTGCCGCAGGCGAAGGCCAGGAGCGCCAGCAGGACCACGACGCCGCCGAACCACACGCCGCGCGCCGGGGCGGCCTCGGCCGGCACGCCCTCCGGGGCGACGCCCGGGGCGCCCGCCGCGGTCGCCGCCAGGCCGCCGGCGGCGCGCGACGGTGCCGGGCGCCACGGCGCGCTCGCCGTCGCCGGTGCCGTCGCCGTGCCGCCGTCCACGGTCCCCGCGCGGGCGGCGGCCTCGGCGCGGGCACGGGCCATGGCCGGCCGCGCGGCGGCCGGGCCCCACAGGTACTCGCTGGCCCGCTCCGCCGCCGTGGCGGCGGCGCCCTCCGCGGGGCGGCGCCACCACGACGGGCCGGGCGGCTCGGGCGGCGCGTGCGCCTCGGGCGGCGCGGTCACGCGGTCCACGGCCGCGTCCGTCGGGAGGCCGTCGTCCTCGCCCGCCGCGCCGCCGGCACCGCCCTGCCCGAGGTGGCGGCGGCGCGACCAGGCCGCGGCGCCGGCCACCGCGGCCACCACCATCGTCGTGAACCAGGTGGCGCCGCCGCTGTCGAACGCGGCGACCATCAGCCCGCAGCCGGCGACGACGAAGAGCAGCGCCGTCAGCCCAGGGCCTTCCACGCGGCCCGACAGCATCCGCCGGCCCTCGTTCTCGTCCTCGTCCTCGAACGGGATCACCAGCCACGCCACGCCGTACGCGACGAAGCCGAGCCCGCCGATGACCGACAGCACGGCCAGTGACACCCGGAAGATGACGGGGTCGAGGTGGGTGTAGCGGCCGAGGCCGCCGCAGACGCCGCCGACCACCTTGTGCTCGCGGCTGCGGGCCAGCGGGATCGGCGACGGCGTGGGCGGCGTCGGCCGCGGCGTCGAGCGCGCACTCGGGCGCGACGTCGTCGTGGGTCGCGCGGATCCCTCGGATCGCTCGGATCCCGTCGCTCGCTCCTCGGCCATGGCCACCATGGTGACGCCTGGCCCGCCGTCGCGGCATCGGGGGATCCCCTGGTGCTGCCCCCACCCCGGTCTCGGGGGTCACCCCTGATGTTCACGGCGGCCGGTCCATGTGACGATCAGTGCATGTCCGGGATCGGGACGACGACCACCACCGACGCGCCCACGGCGCAGCCCCTGCCTCCCCTCCGCAAGCTCTACCGCTCGGTCGAGGGCCGCTGGCTGGGCGGCGTGGCGCGCGGTCTCGCCGGCCACCTCGGCCTGCCGGTGGCCTGGGTGCGGCTGGTCTTCCTCTTCCTGCTGACGGCCAACGGCCTGGGCATCCTGCTCTACGGCATCTTCTGGTTCGTGGTGCCGCTGGGCGAGGCGCCCGCGCCCGAGCGGCAGCCCGGCGGGCTGCGGCAGGTGCTGCACCGCGCGGGCAAGGGGAACCTGCTGGCGTTCTGCATGGCGGTCGGCGCGCTCGCCGTGGGCGCGAGCAACCTCCAGATCCCCATCTCGGGCGCGGCGCTGTGGCCGCTGGTGATCGTCGGCGTCGGCGCCGCCGTGGTGTGGCGGCAGGCCGACGACTCGCGCCGCTCGCACTGGGCCGCCGCCACGCGTCGGGGCCGCTGGCTGCCGTTGGCGCGCAGCGCGGCCGGCGCGGTGCTGGTCTGCGGTGGCGTGGCCGGCTTCGTCGTGATCCGCGGCGCCTCGGGTCCGGCCGCGACGCAGAGCCTGGGGCACGTGCTCCAGGCGTCGGTGGCGGTGGTCGTCGGCATCGCGCTGCTGGCGGGCCCGTACGTGGTGCGGATGGTGCAGGACCTGTCGGCGGAGCGGACGATGCGCATCCGCGCGCAGGAGCGCGCCGAGGTCGCGGCCCACGTGCACGACTCGGTGCTGCACACCCTGACGCTGATCCAGCGGAACGCGGAGAACGCGCGGGAGGTGGCGCGGCTGGCGCGCGCGCAGGAGCGGGAGCTGCGGCAGTGGCTGTACCGGTCGGCGGACCCGGAGTCCGACACCGCCGCCGGCCCGGGGTCGGCGGCCTCCGCCGCGGCCGGGGCGGGCGGCGCGGCGGGCGGCGCGGGCGAGCGGCCCGCGCCGGCCACGCTGGCCGACGCCGTCCGGGCCACGGCCGCGGAGGTGGAGGACTACCACGGGGTGCAGATCGAGGTGGTGTGCGTCGGGGACTGCCCGCTGGACGAGGCGCTGGCCGCGCAGGTGCAGGCGGCGCGCGAGGCCATGGTGAACGCCGCCAAGTACGGTGGCGACAGCGCGCCGGTGCGGGTCTTCGCCGAGGTGGAGGGGCGTACCGTCTTCCTGTCGGTGCGGGACCGGGGTCCGGGCTTCGATCCGGACGCGGTGCCGGCCGACCGGATGGGCGTGCGCGAGTCGATCATCGGCCGGATGCGCCGCAACGGCGGCACGGCGCGCGTGAGGTCCACGCCGGGCGAGGGCACCGAGGTGGTGCTCACGATGGAGCGAGCCAGTGACGGAGCGAGGCAGTGACCGAGCGAGCCAGTGACCGGGGCCTTGGCCACGGCAGTGACCGAGCCGGGGACCGGGCCAGGGACCGAGGCAGTGACGGAGTGGACGGATGACGGAGCGCGGCGGCGAGCCAGGGACGCCGGGGACACCGGGGACGGAGACGGCCGGGCGGCGGGCGAGGGTCGTTCTCGTCGACGACCACCGGATGTTCCGCGCGGGCGTGCGGGCCGAGATCGGCGTGACCGCCGAGACCGGCGTGGAGGTGGTCGGCGAGGCGGGTGACGTCGACGAGGCGGTCTCCGTCATCCGGGAGACGAGGCCCGACGTGGTGCTGCTCGACGTGCACCTGCCGGGCGGTGGCGGCGTCGAGGTGCTGCGCCGCTGCGCGCAGCTGACGGCGGCCGCCACCGATCCGGTGCGGTTCCTGGCGCTGTCGGTGTCCGACGCCGCCGAGGACGTGATCGGCGTGATACGGGGTGGCGCCCGGGGGTACGTCACGAAGACGATCACCGGTCAGGACCTGGTGGACGCGATCTTCCGCGTCTCCGACGGCGACGCCGTGTTCTCGCCCCGGCTGGCCGGCTTCGTGCTCGACGCCTTCGCCTCCTCCGAGCCGGCCGCCGCCGTCGACGAGGACCTCGACCGGCTGACCCAGCGGGAGCGCGAGGTGCTGCGCCTGATCGCGCGGGGCTACGCGTACAAGGAGGTCGGCAAGGAGCTGTTCATCTCGGTCAAGACCGTGGAGAGCCACGTCTCGGCCGTGCTGCGCAAGCTCCAGCTCTCCAACCGTCACGAGCTGACCCGCTGGGCCACGGCCCGCCGCCTGGTCTGAGCGGCCCCCGGCTGAGCCGCCCCGCGTCAGCGCGGGGCGCGGGCGGTGTGCACGGTGGTGGCGGTGAGGTAGAAGGTGTCGGTGCGCCGGTGGAGTGAGGCCGGGTCCTTTGGGTCGAGCAGGCGCGCGAGCGTGCCGCGGTCCTCCTCGTCGAGCCAGTCGCCCAGGGACTCGTGGGCCCGCGCGAGGTAGCCGTGGACCACGGCGCGGGCCGCGTCGTCGAGCGGCGCCCGCAGCTCCGTCACGAAGCTGCGGCTGCTGGCCTCGACGAGCCCGGCGCGGGTGAGCATCGCCGGCCAGTCCTCGACGACCGGCGTCGCGTCGGGCAGCGTCTCGCGCATGACGGCGAACCACTCCTCGTTGGCCGCGTCGAGCCGTGCCTGGAGCCCGGGGCGGCCGACGCCGATGTCGCGGGGTAGCACGCGCTGCGGCAGGCCGCCCTCGCTGATCGCGAGCAGCCCGCCGGGGCGGACGCGGCGGGCGAGCGCGTCGAGTGCCGCCTGCTGGTCGCCGAGGTGGTGGACGACGCGGCTGGCCCAGACCAGGTCGGCGTCGGGGAGGGCGTCGAGGTCGGCGCGCTCCGACAGCTCCGCGAGGTGCGTGGTGACGCGGCCCTGGCCGCGGGCGACGGCGCGCTCCAGCAGCCCGGCCGCGCCGTCCACGGCGACGACCTCGGCCTCGGGGAACGCCTCGGCGAACGCGGCGGCGGCCACGCCCGTGCCGCTGCCGACGTCGAGGACGCGCGTGACGTCCGTCAGGCGGGGGCGCAGCCAGGCGATGCTGTCGAGGACGACGCCGAGGTGGACGCCGGCCTGCCGCTCCATCTCGTCGGCCATCTCGTTCCAGTCGATGTCGACGCCGGCGGCGGCGCCGTGGCCGCCGCCGTGGGAGTGGGCGTGGGCGTGGGCATGAGCGTGGGTGGGGGGCGTGGTGTCGTGGTGTGGACGCATGACCGCAGCGTGCATCCGGGGTCGCCGCATTGCAAGCGACGTTGCCACTTCGGCAAACGGGCCGCGGCCCGCGGTCAGCGCGCCCGCGTCACTCCCACTCGATGGTGCCCGGCGGCTTGCTCGTGACGTCGAGCGTCACGCGGTTGACGTCGGCGACCTCGTTGGTGATCCGGGTGGAGATCGTCGCCAGCAGCTCGTACGGGATGCGGGCGAAGTCCGCCGTCATGGCGTCCTCCGAGGTGACCGGGCGCAGCACCACGGGGTGCCCGTAGGTGCGGCCGTCGCCCTGGACGCCGACGCTGCGCACGTCCGCCAGCAGCACGACGGGGCACTGCCAGATGTCGCGGTCCAGCCCGGCGGCCGTCAGCTCCTCGCGGACGATGGCGTCGGCCGCGCGGAGCGTGTCCAGCCGCTCGCGGGTGACCTCGCCGATGATGCGGATCGCGAGGCCGGGGCCGGGGAACGGCTGGCGGTGGACGATCTGCTCGGGCAGGCCGAGCTCCTGCCCGACCATCCGCACCTCGTCCTTGAAGAGCCGGCGCAGCGGCTCGACGAGCTCGAACTCCAGGTCCTCCGGCAGGCCGCCGACGTTGTGGTGGGACTTGATGGTGGCCGTGCCCGTGCCGCCGCCCGACTCGACGATGTCCGGGTAGAGGGTGCCCTGCACGAGGAAGGCGTGGTCGCCCTGGGAGACGAGCTCGGCCTGGGCCTGCTCGAAGACGCGGATGAACTCCCGCCCGATGATCTTCCGCTTCTGCTCGGGCTCGCTGACGCCCCGCAGCGCCTCCAGGAAGCGCTCGGAGGCGTCCACGACCTTCAGGGAGACGCCGGTGGCGGCCACGAAGTCCTTCTCGACCTGCTCGGTCTCGCCCTCGCGCATCAGCCCGTGGTCCACGTACACGCAGGTCAGGCGCTCGCCGATGGCGCGGTTGACCAGGGCGGCGGCCACGGCGGAGTCCACGCCGCCCGAGAGCGCGCAGATCGCGCGGCCCTCCTCGCCGACCTGGGCGCGGATCGCGGCGATCTGCTCCTCCACGATGCTGCCGGCCGTCCAGCTCGGGGCCAGGCCCGCGCCGCGGTAGAGGAAGTGCTCCAGGAGCTGCTGGCCGTGCGTGGAGTGCATGACCTCCGGGTGGTGCTGCACGCCGTACAGCCGGCGGGCGTCGTCCTCGAAGGCGGCGACGGGCACCGTGTCGGTGGCGGCGGTGACGGTGAAGCCGTCGGGCGCGGCGGAGCAGGCGTCGCCGTGGGACATCCACACCTGCTGCCGGGCCGGGGTGCCCTCGAAGAGGGTCGACCCGGGGCGGCTGACGCTCAGCTCGGTGCGGCCGTACTCGCGGGCGCCGGTGTTGTCCACCGTGCCGCCGAGGGCCTGGGCCATCAGCTGGAAGCCGTAGCACATGCCGAAGACGGGGACGCCCGCCTCGAAGAGCGAGGCGTCTATGCCGGGGGCGTCCTCGGCGTACACCGAGGAGGGGCCGCCGGAGAGGATGATCGCCCGGGGGCGGCGGGCCAGCATCTCGGCCACGGGCGTGCTGGAGGGCACGATCTCGCTGTACACCCGGGCCTCGCGGACGCGGCGGGCGATGAGCTGGGCGTACTGCGCGCCGAAGTCGACGACGAGGACGGTGTCGGGCGTGCCGGGGACGTCGCCGGAGGCGGGCGGGGTGGGCTCGGATGCCACGGAGCTGGCTGCCTTTCGTGCCTGGTACCTGGCTGTCGAGTCTACTCAGCCCGGGTGGGTCGCCGGCCCCGCCGGCCGCCGTCGGCCGCCCCACCGGCCGCCCCGCCCCGTCCGCCGCCGACGCGCTCCCACCCACCAACGGTCACCCTCCGACGCGTCACCCGTACGCCGCGTGACCGGCCCGCGCGGGGGTTCGTTGAACGGGATGACCCCGGGGCGACGAGACGCGGCTCCATTGCGGGCGGGGCACGGCGAGGGCTCCGCGTCGCGGGACCACGTTCCGGGATGTGGCCGGGCAGCAGGGGACAGCGGGCCGGCCACGCGGGCGCGGCCGGATTCCGGGACGCCGGGAGCCGGCCGCGTGCGGCACGAGTCTTGCGGGCACGGAGCGACGTCCCCCACCATGCCGACGGAACCGATGGCGGGCCACGGGCCTCACCCCCTCCCCGTCGGCCCGGCCAACGGGCGACGGCGCTTCTCCCCGGGGCGCCCCGCCCCTCAGCACCGGAGCCGCCCTGTCACCGGTGCTGAGACACGGGCCTCGGCCTGTCGTTTCCCCTCCGTAACGGCAGGCCGGGGCCCACCCTTCCGCGCCTCTCCCGGGCCCCCTCCCGAATCTTCTCCACGCCTTCCTCACCAATTCCCGGCAGCTTGTGGCGCCTTCGTGTCTGATTCGTGATCAGGTGCGAGGCAACCCGGGCACACGGTGGCGGGTCCTTCACCGTGAAGGGGTCCGCTCCCACTCCCCCGGGGGGCGGCCCCTTCGCCAACTCTCCCCGCTCAACGGCCCTGCGACGACCCTCCGACGGCCGCCCCGGCTCACCAGCGGAGCGCGGCGAAGGCGCCCGGCGGAACGGCCGGGTCCCTGGGCGGGACGGGGTCGAGCCTGCGGTAGGCGTACGGCGCCTCCTGCGGCGGGCGTGCGTCGGGCTCCCCCCGGTTGGGCCACAGCGCCATGGCGCGCTCGGCCTGCGCGGTGATGGTGAGCGCCGGGTTCACGCCGAGGTTCGCGGAGACGGTCGAGCCGTCGACGACCGAGATCCCCGGGTGGCCGTAGAGCCGGTGGTAGGGGTCGACCACGCCCGCCTGGGGGTCGGCGCCGATGACGCAGCCGCCGAGGAAGTGCGCGGTGAGCGGGGTGCCGATCAGCTCGCCGACGTTGGTGCCGGCGAAGCCGTTGATCGAGTCGGCCAGGTGCCGGGCCGCCTCGGCGCCCTCGGGGATGAAGTCGGGGTTCGGGGCGCCGTGTCCCTGACGGGCGGTGAGCAGGCCACGGCCGGGGCGGCGGGTGCGGCGGTAGGTGGTCAGGGAGTTGTCGTGGGTCTGCATCACCAGGGCGATGATGGTCCGCTCCGACCACCGGCGGTTGGAGAGCGATATGAGGAACAGCAGCGGGTGCCGCAGCGTCGTGGCGGCGTACGCCAGCAGCGGGGGCATCCGGCCGCCCTGCCGGAACTGCTTGATCGCCAGGAACCCCATGGCGTTGGAGCCCTTGCCGTAGCGGACGGGCTCGACGTGGGTGTGCTCGTTGGGGTGGATGGAGGAGGTGATGGCCACCCCGCGCGTGAAGTCGGGCGTCGCGCCGTAGCGGCGGGGGTTGGTGCGGGCGCCGAGCAGCGCCTCGGAGTTGGTGCGGGCCAGGGCGCCGAGGCGGTCGGACAGGCCCGGCAGGGTGCCGGTGTCGCGCATGCGGTGCAGCAGCGCCTGGGTGCCGTAGGTGCCGGCGGCGATGATGACGTGCCGCGCGCGCAGCGTGCGGGCGCGGCGGCGGCGCCGGCGGGGTGAGGCGTTGGTGGGGACGACGGTGACCTCGTGGATCCGCTCCTCCCCTCCCTCCCCCGCCCGTCCCACCTCGCGCACCTCGGTGACGGTGGTCAGGGGGTGGACCTCGGCCCCGGCGCGCTCGGCGAGGTGGAGGTAGTTCTCGTTGAGGGTGTTCTTCGCGCCGAAGCGGCAGCCGGTCATGCAGGCGCCGCACTCCAGGCAGGCCCGGCGGCTCGGTCCCGCGCCGCCGAAGAACGGGTCGGGCACCTCCTCGCCCGGCTTGGCCGTGCCCGCCGTGCCGTCGGCGTCCTTCCCGTCGCCGAAGAAGACGCCGACGGGGGTGAGGTGGAAGGTGTCGCCCACGCCCATCCGCTCGGCGGCGTCCCTCAGGTGCTCGTCGGAGGGGGTGACGGTGGGGTTGAGACGGACGCCGAGCATGCGGCGGGCCTGCTCGTAGTACGGGGAGAGCTCGTCCTGCCAGTCGGTGATGTCGGCCCACTGGCGGTCCTCGAAGAACGCCTTCGGCGGCACGTAGAGGGTGTTCGCGTAGTTGAGGGAGCCGCCGCCGACGCCCGCGCCGGCCAGCACCATGACCTTGCCGAGCAGGTGGACGCGCTGGATGCCGTACAGGCGCAGGCGCGGCGCCCACAGGTAGTCGCGCAGCCGCCAGGAGGTCTTCGGGAGGTCGGAGCGGGCGAAGCGTCGGCCGGCCTCCAGCACGGCGACGCGGTACCCCTTCTCGCTCAGCCGGAGGGCGGCCACGGAGCCGCCGAAGCCGGAGCCGACGACCACGACGTCGTAGTCGCAGTCGTCCCGGGCGCCCCTGTCGGTCCTGGCGGCCCTGTCAGTCCTGGCGGTCGTGTCGTCGCGGGCCATCGTCTACCGCACCCTGAGGGACTTCAGGGCCTTCATCCCGAACGTCAGGAGCGCGGCGTAGCGCCGGTCGTCCATGCCGAGAGAGGGCGCCAGCGGCAGCACCCGCTGGTGGGAGATGGTCTGCGACTCGGTGTACTTCCAGATGCCCTCGGCGCCGTGGCGGCGGCCGACGCCGGAGTCCCCCATGCCGCCCAGCGGGGACTGGACGCTGCCGTAGGCGGCGGCGTAGCCCTCGTTGATGTTGACGCTCCCGGTGCGCAGCCGGGCCGCGACGCGGCGGGCGCGGCGGCCGTCGCGCGAGAAGACGGCGGCGTTGAGGCCGTAGGCGGTGTCGTTGGCGCGCGCGACGGCCTCGGCGTCGTCGGCGACGGGGGTGATGGAGACGACGGGGCCGAAGGTCTCCTCCTCGCAGACGAGCATGGGTGGCTTCACGTCGGTGAGGACGGTCGGCTCGTAGAAGAAGGCGCTGAGGTCGGGGCGGGCCTTGCCGCCGGTCAGCACCGTGGCACCGTGGGAGACGGCGTCCTCGACGTGGCGGACGACGCGGTCGAGCTGGGTGGCCGAGACGAGCGGGCCCATGTCGGTGCCGTAGTCGAGGGAGGCACCCAGCCGCATCGCCTTCGTCGCCTCGACGAAGCGCGTGGTGAACGCGTCGGCGACGGAGGCGTGGACGAGGATCCGTTCGATGCCGACGCAGATCTGGCCGGTGTTGGCGAAGCAGCCGCGGACGGCGCCGGCCGCCGCCTTGTCGAGGTCGGCGTCGTCGAGGACCAGCATCGGGTTCTTGCCGCCGAGTTCCAGCGTGGCGCCCACGAGGCGGGCCGCGGCGCTCTGGGCGACGGTGCGGCCGGTGCGGGTCGACCCGGTGAAGACGACGTAGTCCGCGCGGCCGACCACCATCGGGCCGACGACGGGCCCCTCGCCGAGGACGACCTGCCACAGCTCCTCGGGCAGCCCCGCCTCGATCAGGAGCCGGCGGGCCCACAGCGCGGTGAGCGCCGCCTCGGTGTCGGGCTTCATGACGACGGCGTTGCCGGCGGCGAAGGCGGGCAGGGCGTCGCCGACGGACAGCTCCAGCGGGTAGTTCCACGGCGAGATGTGGCCGACGACGCCGCGCGGCTGGCGCAGCTCGCTGGTCTGGGTGAGGACGGGTATGGCGCCGAGGCGGCGGCGCGGGCGGAGGTAGTCGGGGGCCCTGCGGCCGTAGTGGCGGGCCGAGACGGCGACGGCCATGACCTCCTCGTGGGCGGACAGCCTGGCCTTGCCCGTCTCGATCTGGATCAGGTCCAGCGCCTCGTCCTGCCGGCGCAGGAGGAGGTCGTGGAAGCGGAGGAGGACGGCGGCGCGGCGACGGACGGGGACCGCGGCCCAGGCGCGTTGCGCGGCCCGCGCGCGGTCGAAGGCCGCCGCCACGTCGGCGTCGTCGGCCTCGGGCAGCTCGGCGAGGTGACCGCCGCCCGTCAGCGGGCTGTGGCAGCTGGTGGTTCCCCTGCCGACGACGCCGTCGGCCAGTCGCTTCACGAACGTGTCGGTGACAAGCCGCTCGACGCGGTCCTGGAGGTCTGTCTGTGACTCCGCTGTCCTCATAGGCGGGAGGGTACGGTGCCGCGCTGCCGCTGACTACCTAGCGGTAACCGCTTTTACGGCATCTCCGCTTTCGGTTGTCAAGACCGGCTCACCCCGCCGTCGGCCCGGCCCTCCCGTCCGACGCCCCCGTCCGGGCCCTCGCCTCGGTCCTGAACGAGTCCCGCCCCAAGCCCCGTTCAGCCGGCGGCCTCCCCGTCGTCGATCACGAGGCTCTCGACGACGTCGGCGTACAGCTGCTCGCCGTAGGCGCGGGAGTGGCCCGACTCCCCCGGCATGCCGACCTGGACCCGCCACCGGTGGTCGGTGCCCTCCTCGGCGTGGAAGAGGGCGAGCGCGCGCCGCAGGTGGTCCTCCCCCTCCGAGGCGTAGGCGTCGCGGGCCTCAAGCCACAGCTCGGCGCCCTCGCGCTCCTGGAAGACCGTCTCCCCGAAGTCGCCGTCGACGTCGTCGTAGGAGAAGCTGTCGTGGTACTCCTCCAGCACGTCGTTGGCGATGTTGAGGGGGCTGCGGCCCTCCTCGTCGTCCCAGGACCAGACGCTGACCTGGAAGATGCCGTCGCGCGAGGTGTAGTTCACCCGCGAGGGGTCCTCGGGGTCGGTGGAGCGCTCGAAGGAGCGCGGCACCTCGAGCGTGAACCGCAGCTCGTCCTCCTGGTGGGTGCGCCACTCCTCGGTGAACGCGGTGCTCTCCTCCTCCCCACCGAACGGACTGGTGGGGCTGAACGGGGCGAGCAGCACGCCCGTCGCCAGCACGGCGCCGGCCGCGAAACCCGCGAGCAGCGCCCGGCCGCGGCCCCGCCGCCCGCCCTCGCCGGCACCCGGAACCGCGCCCGGAGCCGTTCCCGCAACCGCGCCCGGGAGCGGCGGGGCGCCCGGCACTCCGGGGGCGAGCCGGGTCGCCCCCAGCGTCGCGTCGGGCGGCGGCGCGGCGACGGCCGACAGCACGCGGCGGATCTCCTCCGCCCCGGGACGGGCGGCGGGCTGCTTCGCGAGCAGCCGCAGCACCAGGCCGGCCAGCGGCTCCCCCGCGCGGACGGGCGCCTGCGGCTCCGCGCTCGTCACCGCCTGCACGGTGGCGGCCTGGTTGCTGCGGCGGAAGGGCGAGACGCCCTCCACCGCCGCGTAGAGCATCACGCCCAGCGACCACAGGTCGGACTCGGGGCCGGGACGGTGGCCGGCGATCCGCTCGGGCGCCGCGTACTCGGGCGAGCCGACGAAGACGCCGGTGGAGGTGAGCTGCTGGTCCCCCTCGACGTGGGCGATCCCGAAGTCGGTGAGCACCACCCGGCCGCCCCGCCCCAGCAGCACGTTCGCCGGCTTCACGTCGCGGTGCAGCACCCCCGCCTCGTGCGCCGCGACCAGCGCCTCCAGCACCGCGAGGCCCACGCGCGCCGCCTCACGCGGCTCCAACGTTCCGGTCTCCAGCACGTCGGCGAGCGACTCGCCGCGCACCAGCTCCATCACCAGCCACGGCTGGTCGTCCTCCACCACCACGTCGTGCACGGCCACCACGGAGGGGTGGGTCACGCGGGCCGCCGCACGGGCCTCCCGCCGCATCCGGGCGTGGAGGTTCGCCCGGTGTTCCTCTCCCACCGAACGCGGCAGGCGCGGCTCCTTCACCGCCACGTCCCGGTCCACGACCTCGTCCCGGGCCCGCCAGACGGTGCCCATGCCGCCGTGTCCCAGCCGCTCCACCAGCCGGTACCGGCCGCCCAACAGCCGCCCGCCGTCCCGCGACCCGGTGGGCTCGGCGCCCGGCGCGGGCGCGGCGGACCCACGTTGCGGGGTGGGTGGGGTGGGCGGGGCCGGGGGCGTCGCCAGCTGGGCGGTCCGCGCCTCGGGCCGCGGCGGCGCCGCCGAGACGGCCGCCGGGTCCGGTGGCCGCAGACCGTAGCTGGTGGTCTCGCTCTCGTCTCCCCCAGAGGTGTGCATGCCACCATCTATACCGGGCGGGTCGGAGCGACAGGTTCCCCGGGTCGGGGACAGGTACACAGTCGTGACAACGCCCCCGCGACCCGACCTCGGGCCGGGGCGCCGGCGGTCAGTCGGTGACGGCGTAGCTCGTGGAGGTCGTCTCGTTGATCTCCTCCAGCTCGGCCTCCTGGCTGGCCGGGCCGCGGACCATCACCACGTGGTAGTGCCCGTCCAGTATCACGACCTGGTTGAACGCCACCCGCTGCTCGTCGCCCTCGCGCCAGGCGAAGACGCCCGTGACCATGGCCGAGTCGCCGACGCCGATGTCGTAGACGTCGCGGGAGCTGGCGTAGGAGTCGGCGCGGTACGCCTCCAACTCTGGTTCGAGGTCCAGCTGGTAGTCCATCAGGTCGTCGCCGAACTCGGCGGTGCTGTCGCGGCCGGACACGACGACGATCTCCAGCGGCCCGTCGGCGTAGATCACCTGGCCCGCGGCGTTCTCGCCCTGGCGGCGGAAGCCCTCGGGCACGGCGAGGCTGAAGCCCGCCGGGTCCTGGACGGACTCGAAGCCGCCGGGCATCGACGGCGAGGCGCCGTCCCCGTCGCCGTCTCCCCCGCCGCCCCCGCCGCCCGCGCCGTCCTCCGTGGGCTCGGGCGCCGGCTCGTCGTCCTCGCCACCGGTCGAGGGCGAGGGCGTGACCTCGGGGTCCTCGATGGGACCGCCGGTGTCGGCGGGCGGCACGGCGGCGCCGTCCCGGCGGTCGCCGTCCGACATGAACGCCACCACCGAGGCGATGGAGGCGACCAGCCCGGCCAGCACCGCGGCCAGCAGCATCCGCCCCAGGTGGCGCGGCCCGCGCGCCGCGCGGGTGCGGTGACGGCGGCGGAGCGGACCCACCAGCGGACCCCGTCGGCGCACTATCGGCAGCCGCCTCGGGTCCGCGGGACGCCCCGGCTCCAGCGCGGGCGGCGGGGCGGTGACCGTGTGCTGACCCACCTCGGGCTCGGGGGCGCTGCGCAGCAGCGAACGCAGCCAGCCGCGCAGCTCCTCGGCGCTCGGCCGCTCGGTGGGGTCCTGCCGCAGCAGGGACTCGACGACCGGGCGCAGCGCGCCGCAGTCCTCGGCGAACGCCGGCTGCTCGGCGCAGACCGCCTGGGTCAGCTCGGCGGCGCTGTCCTCGGGGTAGGGCGGGTATCCCTGGACGGCGCGGAAGAGCAGCACGCCCAGCGCCCAGAAGTCGGCGGCCGGGCCGACGGGCGGGGCCAGCCGCCAGTGCTCGTAGACCGGGCCCGCCTGCTCGGGCGCCCAGCGCTCGGTGACCGCGCCGACGGTGGTCATGCGGGCCTGGCGGGCACGCTCGGCGGCGAGCGCGGTGTCGGGGCCGCGGTACCGCTCCACGCGCGTGGGCGGGGCCCCGTGCGGGGTGGGAGCGGCGGAGGCGGCCGGGACGGCGGGCAGCGGGGCGGAGGCGGCCTGCGGCGCGGGGGCGGCCGGCGGCGTGTTCGCCGGCCACTGGGGCGGGCGGGGGGTGCGGGGCTCCGTCTCCCAGCCGGGGCGCACCGGGTGGTTCGGCTGGTGCGGCTGGTGCTGGCCGGGCAGGGGCACGGGGCCCGTGCCGCCGGCGGCGGTGCCGTCACCGCCCTGGCCGCCCTGGCCACCGCGG
>NZ_JBQQBZ010000018.1:0-133098 GCF_052245655.1 Streptomyces sp. 4N509B | reverse complement strand
CCCACCCACCGCGCTCGCTCGCCCCGGCCCACCCCGCCCCGTTCCACCGAACCCGCGACCGACCTCCGCGACGGAAGGAGCCCGCCGTGGCCGCCGACCAGCCCGCGTCCGTCGACCCCGTCCCGCTCGCCGTGGCCGTCATCGACGGCGCCGGCGTCGTGACCCACTGGCACACCGACGCGGGGCGCCTGTTCGGCATCGCCGCCGAGGAGGCCGTCGGCCGCCCGGCGGCGACGGTCCTGCCGGCCTCCCTCTCCTCCGGCCTCGCCACCCCGAGCGGCGGGGCCGGCGGGAACGGCCACGCCGACGGGAGCGACGCCAGCGCCGACGGGAACGGCGGGGCGGGCCAGGCGGGCGACGACGCCGACCACGTCGACGACGTCGACGACATCGACCACCTCGACCCGGAGCGGAACGTGGTGGTCATCTTCGGCTCCGACATCGCCGAGCTGTCCTCGCCGTGCTCCGGGCGCTACTGGACGCAGGGCTGGCGCGGCGACCCCGGCCGCCGCGACGTGCTGTGGTGGGGCTACCCCCTGCTCGGCCCCGGAGCCGCCCGGCTGCTCCTGCTCGCCGCGGACGGCTCGCGCGTCGCCGCACCCGGCGGGCCCGCCGCCGCCGCGCCGGGGGTGGCGCCCGCGTTCGTGCCGCACACCGAGTTCGAACGGCCCGACGCCCTCGCCCGGCGCCTGCCCGAGCTGCTTCCCCCGATGAGCCCGCGCGAGAGCAGTCACATCACGCGGCGGATGCTGCACCTCGGGTATCCGGCGCTCCAGCTCACCGGGGGCGGCAGGATCCCGGTCACCGCCGACTGGCGCGGCTGAGGACGCCGGGCGCCGCCGGGCCTTCGAGGGACGCGACGGGGGCACGCCGCGCACCGGGGGGAACCTGGCTGGCTGTCAGTGGCAGCGGGTAGCGTGGCCCGCCATGAAGGTGTTGATCTCGGCCGACATGGAGGGCGCGACCGGCGTCACCTGGCCGGCCGACTGCCTGCCCGGCACCCCCGAGTGGCAGCGCTGCCGCCCCCTGTTCACCTCCGACGTCAACGCCGCGATCGCCGGCCTCCTCGACGGCGGCGTCGACGAGGTCGTGGTCAACGAGGCGCACATGACGATGCGGAACCTGCTGCTGGAGCAGCTCGACGACCGGGCCACGATGCTCACCGGACGGCACAAGGCGCTCAGCATGGTCGAGGGCGTCCAGCACGGGGACGTCGACGGCATCGCCTTCGTCGGGTACCACACGGGGGCGGGCGACGAGGGCGTCCTCGCCCACACCTACCTGGGGAACTCCCTGACCGGCGTCTTCGTCGACGGCGTCCGCGCCAGCGAGGGCCTGCTCAACTCCCTGGTCGCCGCCGAGTACGGCACCCCGGTGGTGCTCGTCACCGGCGACGACCGCACCTGCGCCGACGCCCAGGGGTACGCCCCGGACGCCCCCGCCGTGGCGGTCAAGGACTACGTCTCGCGGTACGCCGCCGTCTGCCGCACCCCCGCGAGGACCGCCGCCGACATCCGCGCCGCCGCCGCCCGCGCGGCGGCCCTGGCCGTCCGGCACGAGCCCGCTCCGCCGCGCTCGCGCACCGTCGAGATCACCTTCGACGCCGAACACCTGGCCGGCGCCGCCACCGTCGTGCCCGGCGTCGAGCAGACCGGGCCGCTGCGCGTGGCGTACGAGGCGCCGACCATGTACGAGGGCATTCGCTGCTTCAAGGCCGTCACCACCCTGGTCTCGGCCGCCGTGGAGGAATGGTATGGCTGACCAGCACGCCACCGCCGGCGTCACCGACCCCGCCGCATCCGCCGATCCGGCCGAGACCGCCGGCGCCGCCGCTCCGGCGGTCCCCGAAGGCCCCGAAGCCGGCCAGGTCGACCCCGTCGACGCCACGGCGCTGGACGAGGCGGTCCGCTTCACCAGCGACCTCATCCGCCTCGATACCACCAACCGCGGTCAGGGCGACGGCACCGAGCGCGAGGCCGCCGAGTACGTCGCCGCCCGCCTGGCCGAGGCCGGGATCGACGCGGTCGTGCTGGAGAAGGCCCCGGGGCGCTCCAACGTCGTGGCCCGCGTCGCGGGCAGCGACCCCTCCGCCGACGCCGTCCTCGTCCACGGCCACCTCGACGTCGTCCCCGCCGACCCCGCCGAGTGGCGGGTGCACCCCTTCTCGGGCGAGGTGCGCGACGGCGTCGTCTGGGGCCGCGGCGCCATCGACATGAAGGACGCCGACGCCATGGTGCTGGCCGTGGTCCGGGCCTGGGCCCGCGCCGGCGTCCGGCCACGCCGCGACGTCGTGCTCGCGTTCACCGCGGACGAGGAGGACAGCGGCGACGTCGGCGCCGGCTTCCTCGCCTCGGAGCACGCGGCGCTGTTCGAGGGCTGCACCGTCGCCATCGGCGAGTCCGGCGGGTACACCTTCCACCCCGGCGACGGCCGCCGCCTCTACCCGGTCGCGGCGGGCGAGCGGGGCACGGCGTGGCTGCGGCTCACGGCCAGGGGCCGCGCCGGGCACGGCTCCCGGGTCAACCGCGAGAACGCCGTCACCCTCCTGTCGGCCGCCGTCGCCCGCATCGGTGAACACCGCTGGCCGGTGCGGCTGACGGCCACGGTGCGGGCCGCCCTCACCGAGCTGGCCGCGGTCTACGGGCTGCCCGCCCGTCTCGACGATCCGGACCCCGAGCGGCTCGCGCGCGAGGTCGACGAGCTGCTCGACCGCCTCGGCCCCGCCGCGAGCATCGTCGCCCCCACCGTCCGCAACAGCGCCAACCCCACGATGCTCCAGGCCGGGTACAAGGTGAACGTGATCCCCGGCCAGGCCACGGCCAGCGTCGACGGGCGGGTGGTGCCCGGCGGCGACGAGGAGTTCGCGGCCACCCTCGACCGCCTCACGGGGCCGGGCGTGGAGTGGGCCTTCAGCCACCGTGGGCGCGCCCTCGACGCCCCCGTGGACGGCCCCGTCTTCGCCACGCTGCGCCGGTCGTTGCTCGCCTTCGACCCCGACGCGCACGTCGTCCCGTTCTGCATGGCGGGCGGCACCGACGCCAAGCAGTTCTCCACCCTCGGCGTCACGGGATACGGCTTCACCCCGCTGCGGCTGCCCGAGGGCTTCGACTACCACACCATGTTCCACGGCGTGGACGAGCGGGTCCCGGTGGACGCCCTGCACTTCGGCACCCGCGTCCTCTCCCACGCCCTCCTCTCGCTCTAGGACCGCCCCGACCCCCGCGCCCGGCACGACCGTGCCGGGCCCCGCCACGAACACCCACCCCCACGAGAACCCGGAGCCGCCCGTGCACCGCCTCCCGTACGGCACGTGGCCCTCACCGATCGACGCCGAGCTGGTGGCCGCCCGCCACGGCGAGCCGGAGTACCTCGGCACGGTCGGCGAGGAGCTGTGGTGGACCGCGCCCCGCCCCGCCGAGGGCGGGCGGCGGACGCTGGTGCGGCTGCGGCCGGGCGAGGCCGCGCCGCGGACGGTGCTGCCCGCGCCGTGGAACGTGCGCACCCGGGTCATCGAGTACGGCGGCCACCCGTGGGCCGGCGCCCAGACCGCCGCCGGACCGCTGATCGTCTTCACCCACCAGGGCGACCAGCGCCTGTACGCCGTCGAGCCCGACGCGCCCGGCGGCGCCGCGCCCCGCCCCCTCACCCCCGTCTCCCCGGCGGGCGGAGGCGGTGGCGGCGGCCTGCGCTGGTGCGACCCGCGGGTGCACCCGGCCTCCGGCGAGGTGTGGTGCGTGCTGGAGGAGCACACCGGGCCCGCGCCGGGCGACGTGCGGCGCGTCCCGGCCGCCGTGCCGCTGGACGGCAGCGCCGCCGACGACCGCTCGGCCGTCCGCGAGCTCGCCGAGGAGCGCCACCGCTTCGTCACCACGCCCCAGCTCTCCCCGGACGGCCGCCACGCCGTCTGGCTGGCCTGGGACCATCCCCGGATGCCCTGGGACGGCACCGAGCTGAGGCTGGCCGAGGTCGTCGGCGGCCCGCCGCGCCTCAGTTCCGTGCGCACGGTCGCCGGCGGCCCCACCGAGTCCGTCGCGCAGGCCGAGTGGGCCGCGGACGGCGGGCTGCTGGCCGTCACCGACCGCACCGGCTGGTGGAACCTCCACCGGGTCGACCCGGCCACCGGCCGGGCCACGCCCCTGTGCCCCAGGCAGGAGGAGTTCGCCGACGCCCTGTGGCACCTCGGCTTCCGCTGGTTCGCACCCCTCGACGACGGGCGGGTCGCCGTGCTGCACGGCCGGGGCGCGCTGCGGCTGGGCGTCCTCGACGTCGCCACGGGGGAGCTCGCCGACGCCCCGGGCCCGTGGACCGAGTGGGCCCCCTCGCTCGCGACCCTCGGCCGGCACGTCGTCGGCATCGCCGCCGCCCGGGACCGCGGCCACGAGATCGTCCGGTTCGACACCGTCGCCGGCCGCTGCGACGTCCTCGCCGAGCGGCACCGCGACACCGTCGACCCGGCGTACTACCCGCGCTCGGAGTCCCGCACCGTGACGGGCCCCGACGGCCGCGAGGTCCACGCCCACGTTCACTCGCCCCACCACCCCGAGGCCCTGCCGCCCGACGGCGAGCTGCCGCCGTACGTGATCTGGGCGCACGGCGGCCCCACCGGCCGGGCCCCGCTCGTCCTCGACCTGGAGATCGCGTACTACACCTCGCGCGGCATCGGCGTCGCCGAGGTCAACTACGGCGGCTCCACCGGGTACGGCCGGGCCTACCGCGAGCGTCTGCGGGGGGAGTGGGGCGTCGTCGACGTCGAGGACTGCGCCGCCGTGGCCCGTGCCCTGGCCGCCGAGGGCGCCTGCGACCCGGCCAGGATCGCCATCAGGGGCGGCAGCGCCGGCGGGTGGACCACGGCCGTCTCCCTCGTCTCGCCGGCCACCGAGGGGCTGTACGCCTGCGGCACGATCAAGTTCCCCGTCCTCGACCTGGTCGGGTGGGCCACGGGCGAGACGCACGACTTCGAGTCGCACTACCTGGAGTCCCTCGTCGGCCCGATCGCGGCCGTCCCCGAGCGGTACCGCGAGCGGTCACCGGTCCACCACGCCGACCGGGTCTCCGTGCCCTTCGTGCTGCTCCAGGGCCTCGACGACGTGATCTGCCCGCCCGCGCAGGCCGAGCGCCTGCTCGCTGCCGTCAGGAAGCGCGGCGGGCCCCGCCACGCGTACCTCGCGTTCCCCGGCGAGGGCCACGGCTTCCGCAGGGCCGCCACCATCCGGCGCGCCGTGGAGGCGGAGCTCGCCCTGTACGTCGACGTCTTCGGCCTCGACCGCACGGACGTGCCGCCGCTCGACCTCCGCGCGGAGGTCGCATCGTCCCGGCCCGGCGTGTCGCGGACCGAGGGCCGTCCGCCGGCGGACGGCGCACCGCGTCCCACGCCGTAACCCGTCGCGGCGGCCCGCCGGAGGAGGCCGCCATGACCGTGGGGAGACGTCCCGGGCGGCGACGGGCCGGGCCGGGCGAGCGGCCGGGTCCGTTCCCGTGGGCATGAATCGGCTCTCACGGGTCACCCGAACAGCGCACAGCGGTCGCTTCCCCCGGGGAGCGCCGCCCAGCATGAGGACGCAGGACCGCCCTACGTCAGGAGGCACACCATGACCACAGCCGGCGACATCATGAGCCCCGGCGCCCAGTGGATACCGGCCACGGAGACGCTCGACCGGGCCGCCCAGCTGATGCGCGAGCTCGACGTGGGAGCACTCCCCGTGAGCGACGTCAACGAGAGGATGTGCGGCATCGTCACCGACCGCGACATCGTCGTGGAGTGCGTCGCCGCGGGGCACGACCCCTCCCGCGTCACCGCGGGTGACCTGTGCGAGGGCACGCCGCGCTGGGCCAGGACCTCCGACAGCGTCGAGGACGTGCTCCACGAGATGGAGGGCCACCGCATCCGCCGCCTGCCGGTGATCGACGAGAACAAGCAGCTGGTGGGCATGATCAGCGAGGCCGACCTCGCCCGTCACCTGCCGGAGCACCAGCTGGCGGAGTTCGTCGAGCGGGTGTACTCCACGCCCTGACCCACGCGCCGCGCACGGTGCCCCCTCCACCCCCGACCCGTCCCCGCCCCGGGGCCCACCGGGGCGGACGGGCGGGGCCAGGGTGCGGCGCGCGCACGTGGTCACGCTCAGACGAACGCCCACGTACACGCCGCCTCACGCGAACGCCCGCCTCACGCGAACGCCACGAAGTCGCGGGATCGCGTGGCCTCTCGCATGCTGGTGCCATGCAGTCCAGCACACGGAGTGACACGCGCGGCTCGTTCTTCACCCCGGCCAGGATCCTCCTCCTCGTGGTGGCCGCCCTCACGCTCGTCTTCATCTTCGAGAACTCCCGCCGCACCCGGATCCGCCTGCTGATCCCCGAGGTGACGATGCCGCTGTGGCTGGCACTCTTCGCCACCGCCGCCATCGGCGTCCTCTGCGGCGCGTTCCTGCGCCGTCCCCGCCGTTGAGGCGGACGAGACGCACGCGCATGCCGCCGAGCGGCGTCAGCATGGCCGGGCCGCGTGGCGCACGGCTGTAATGGCGGCATGCACACCCTCGCGGCCGTCCTCGCGGCCCTCACCCTCGCCATGACCGGTGCGATGACCGGCGTGTTCTTCGCCTTCTCGGTGTCCGTGACGCTCGGGCTCGACGCCGCGGGCCCCGAACGGGCCGTGCCCGTGATGCAGCGCGTCAACGAGCGGATCCTCAACCCCGTCTTCCTGACCACCTTCGTCGGCGCGCCCCTGACCGCGGCGGTCTGCGGTGGCCTGCTGCTGGCCGTCGGCCACACCGCCGCGGGCTGGGTCCTCCTCGCGGCGGCCGGCACCTACGCGCTGGGCGCGATCGTGCCGACGGCGGTCGTCAACGTGCCCTTGAACAACGCCCTCAACGCCGCGGGCACCCCCGAGAGCCCGTCCCACGCGGCCCGGCTGTGGGGGGACTTCGCGCCCCGCTGGACCGCGTGGAACACCGCCCGCGCGGTGGCCAGCTGCGTCAGCCTGCTCCTGGTGGGCCTCGGCGTCTTCCTGTGGGGCGCCGGCCGGTGAGGCGGCCTGCGGCCGGCCCCGACCCCGTCGAGGCGGTGGGTCAGGGCCGGCAGCGGGCCTCGCCGTGCAGCACCGCGAACCACGCGTCCTCGTGCGCGCCCCAGGCCCGCCACCCGTCCGCGATGCGGCGCAGCTCCGCGTGGGTGGCATACCCGCCGTCCACCGCGCGGCGGGCGTAGCCGGAGGCCAGGGTGCGGTCCGCCCACAGCTCGCTCCACCACGCCCGCTCGCCCGGCGTGGCGAAGCACCACACCGACGCCGAGGCCGTCACCTCCGAGAAGCCGGCCTCCCTGGCCCAGGCGTGCAGCCGCCGACCGGCGTCCGGCTTCCCGCCGTTGCCCCGGGCGACCCGCTCGTACAGCGCCAGCCACTCGTCCATGCCCGGCACCCGGGGGTACCACGTCATGGCCGTCATGTCGGCGTCCCGCACCGCGACGAGGCCACCGGGGCGACACACCCGCCGCATCTCCCGCAGCGCCCCGACCGGGTCGGCGAGGTGCTGGAGCAGCTGGTGGGCGTGGACGACGTCGAAGGAGTCGTCGGCGAAGCCCAGGCGCTGGGCGTCGGCCCGCGCGAACTCCACTCCCGTGACGCCCCGCTCCTCGGCGACGGCCCGCGCCTCGGCCAGGATCTCCACCGCGTGGTCGACGGCCGTGACCGGCCCCGGTGCCACGCGCGCGGCGAGGTCGGCCGTGAGTGTGCCGGGCCCGCAGCCGACGTCGAGCAGCGCGAGGCCCGGCCGCAGCTCGGGCAGCAGGTAGGCGGCGGAGTTCTCCGCGGTGCGCCAACGGTGGGAGCGCAGCACCGATTCGTGGTGCCCGTGGGTGTATATGGCGTCCGGCATGCCACCACTCTGCCGTCGTCTCGCGATGCGGGCAACGTTGTCTCGCTGTACGGAACGATCGCGAGGGGTGGCACGACGGGACGGGCAACGGACGGCCCGGCGGCCCGGCGGCCCGGCGGCACGCGCGACGGAAACGAGTACGACGAAAGGAAGCAGCGCCGGACCCAGCGACGGAAGCAGCGCCTCGGCGCGGCGCGCCGCGAAGGAACGCCCGAACGTTCAGGAGGCGCCGGCCTGCTCGGCCCCCCTGGCGGCCCCGCCGGCGCGCGCCGCGGCACGCCGCGCCCGCACGCCACGCACCCGCCGCACCACCCCGGGCGCGAGCGCGATGAGCACGGTCACCCCCACCGCCGCCGCCACGCCCTGCCAGACGTGGGGGAAGAGCGCGCCCCCCAGGAGCCCGACGAGCTGGTACGTCGCCGCCCAGGCCAACGCGGCGGGCAGCGCGCCCCGCAGGTACCGCCGCGACGGCACGCGGGCCAGCAGGCAGGCCAGCATCACCGGGATCCGCCCGGCCGGCACCAGACGGGACACCAGCAGCACCGTCGTGCCGTGCCGCGACAGCCCGTCCCGCGCCCGCTCCAGCCGCTCGGGCGGCACCTGGCCGCGCATCCAGGACAGCCACCGCGAGCCGCCCCGCGAGCGGAGCCCGCGCCGGCCGAGCCAGTACAGCAGGGCGTCGCCGGCGAACGCCGCCGCCGTGGCCGTCGCGAAGACCAACGCCAGCGCCAGCGGCGCGTTGCCCTGGTGGAACGCCACCGCCGCCGCCGAACTCACCAGCGCGCCGGTCGGCACCACCGGCAGCAGCGCGCCGAGCAACACCAGCAGGAAGAGCGAGGGATAGCCCACCGCCTGCTGCGTGGACTCCTCGGAGACCGCGCGCGAGGCCGCCAGGGTCCCCTCGCCCACGGCCGTCGCCGTGACCGTGGCGGTGGCCGTGGCGGTGACCGCCGTCGCCGTCGCCGTGGCCGTCGCCGCCACGCCCAGCGCCAGCGTCGCCGTCGTCGTCACGCGGCCACCGCCAGCCGCACGCTCTGGCCGTGCCCCAGCCGGTGCACGGCCACCCCGGGCGCGAGGCGCGCCGCGTGGCGCGCGAACTCCTCGCCGGGGGAGTGGAACTCGTGCGGCCGCACGGCGGCGAGGCCCATCGGCCAGAAGGTGCCGTAGTGCACCGGCACGGCGCCGCGCGGCCGCAGCCGTGCCACCGCCTGCGCCGCCCGCTCCGCGTTCAGGTGGCCGTGCCCCAGCCGGGGCCCCCAGCCGCCGACCGGCAGCAGCGCCACGTCCACCGCGCCCGTCTCCCGCTCCATCGACTCGAACAGGTCGGTGTCGCCCGCGTAGTACGTCCGGGCCTCGCCCTCGACCACGTATCCCAGCGGCTCCACACGGGCCCGGCCGAACGGCAGCCGCCGCCCGTCGTGCTCGGCCGGCACGGCCCGCACCGTCACGCCTCCGACCCGCAGCGTGTCCCCGGCCCTCACCTCGTACACCTCCAGCCGCGCGGCGAGGCTCCGCAGCCGGCGAACGGCGCGCAGCGCGCCCCGGGGCGCCAGCAGCGCGGTGCCGCGCGCCAGGTGCGCGAGCGAGCGCGGGTGCAGATGGTCGGCGTGCAGGTGCGAGACGAGCACGGCGTCCGGCGCGTACAGCGAGGCCGGGGGGACAGGGCCGCGCCGTCGCCGCAGGTGGGCGCAGTGCCGGGTCAGCAGCGGATCGGTCAGCACCGTCGTGCCGGAGTCCCGCACGGTCGCCGTGGCATGCCCCCACCAGGTGATCTCCACGGGCACCGGCAACTCCCCTCGTTCGTCACCTCATTGGGGCCAGCAGGGACAGGGTACGGAAAAGCCCGGCCGCGGGCGGGAAGAATGACGATCCTACGGACACGCTCCGTCCCGGCGGGGAGACCACCGGACGGCGGGGAACGACATCGGTGTGGGGGGTGTGGTGCGGGTGACGGGCACGGCGGACGAGGCGCGGCGGGCCGCGGGCACCGGCACGGCCGCGGGCACCGGCGCGGCCACGGGCACCGGCACGGCCGCGAGCGCCGCCGCGGCGGGCGGGGAGAGCGGGTGGCGGCGCGGCGCGGCGGCCCTGCTGCGCACCACCGTCCAGGTGGTGGCCGTGTGGGCCGTGAGCGCGCTCACCATGCTGCTGCTCGCCCGGCTCCTGCCCGACTTCCGTCTCCAGACCGCCGACGGCGAGAGCTTCACCCGCGTCGGCGTCACCGCCGCCCTCGGCGCCGCCGCCTTCGGCGTGCTGCACGCCCTGGTGTGGCCCTGGCTGGTGAGGGCCCTGCTGCTGGTGCCCGCCCTCGTGCTCGGCGTCCTCGTCTTCCTGCTCAACGGCACGCTGCTGTGGCTGGCGCTCGGCGCCGTGCCCGACGACCGCTTCCGGGCCGAGTCCACGCCGGAGGCCGCCGTGCTGGTCGCCACCACCATGTCGCTGACCTCCTCGGCCGTCACCACCCTCCTCGCCGTCCGCGACCCCCGCGCCCAGGCCCGCCGCCTGCGGCGGCTCGCCGGCTGGCAGCCGCGGCGCCGCGCGCCGGTCCCCCACACCGAGACCCCCGGCACGGTCTTCCTCCAGCTCGACGGCATCGGGTACGAGGTGCTGCGCGAGGCCACCGCGGGAGAGCGCCCCACCATGCCCACGGTCGCGGCGCTCTCCCGCACCACCCACCGGCTCACCCCGTGGCGCACCGACTGGTCCAGCCAGACCGGCGCAGCCCAGCTGGCCATCCTGCACGGCAGCAACGAGGACGTGCCCGCGTTCCGCTGGTACGAGAAGGAGACCGGCGAGGTCATCGTCACCAACCACCCCTCGGCCGCCGCCGAGCTGCAACACCGCGCCACCGTCCGCACCGGTGACCCCGGCCTGCTCGCCGACGACGGCGCCTCCCGGGGCAACCTCTTCACCGGCGGCGCGGGCCAGGCGGCCCTCGTGCTGTCCGTCGCCGCCCGCCGGGGCCGCGCCCAGCGCTCCCGCGCCGGATACTTCGCGTACTTCTCCGACCCCGCGCACGCCGGGCGGACCGCGCTGGCCTTCGTCGCCGAGCTGGTCCGCGAGGTGGCCCAGGCGCTGCGCGCCCGGCTGCGCGGCGAGCGGCCACGGGTCAGCCGCGGCGGCCTCTACCCCCTGATCCGGGCCTTCGCCACGGTCGTCCAGCGCGACGTGGTCACCGCCGCCGTCATCGGCGACGTCCTCGCCGGCCGCACCGCCGTCTACGCCGACCTCGTCGCCTACGACGAGGTGGCCCACCACTCGGGGCCGCGCGGCCGGGACACCCGGCAGGTGCTGGCCAGCCTCGACCGGTGCGTGGCGCTCATCGCCCAGTCCTTCGCCTACGCTCCCCGCCCCTACCACCTGGTGCTGCTCTCCGACCACGGGCAGAGCCACGGCGAGACCTTCCGCGCCGCGTACGGCCGGACGTTGGAGGACCTGGTGCGGATCGGCTGCGGCGGCCCTCCGGGGCCCGGCGGGGCGGCCGGGGGGCGCCGCCGTCGCGAGCCCGGCGCCGAGGCGCGGGGCGCCGCACGGGTCGCGCTCAACCGCCCCGAGCCGTCGGTGCTGCCGCCCGTGCCGCCCTCCCCGCTGCTGCCGTCGCTGTCGTGGCCCCCGGTGGGCGGCGAGGCCGGCGGGGCCGGCGGGCGGACCGCGCCCGTCGTGCTCGCCTCGGGCAACCTGGGCCTGATATCCCTCCCCGAGCTGCCGGGCCGCGCCAGCCGCGAGGCCATGGAGCGCCGCCACCCGGCGCTGCTGCGCACCCTCGCCGACCACCCGGGCGTCGGCTTCCTGCTGGTGCGCAGCGAACGGCACGGCCCCGTGGTGCTCGGCGCCGGCGGTGCCGAGCACCACCTGGCCACCGGGCACGTCGTCGGCGCCGACCCGCTCGGCCCGTTCGGGCCGGGCGCGGCGGCGGTCGTCGCCCGCGCCTCCCGCTTCCCGCACGTCGCGGACATCATGGTCAACTCGGCCGTCGACCCGGCCACCGGGGCCGTCCACGCCTTCGAGGACCAGATCGGCTCCCACGGCGGCCTCGGCGGCGAACAGAGTCACGCGTTCCTGCTGTCGCCGCTCGCCCTGACGCCCCCCGTCCCCGACGGCGGGGAGCTCGTCGGCGCGCAGGCGGTCCACGGCGTGCTGCGCCGCTGGCTCGCCGAGGCGCGGGCCGCCCACCCGGCGGCCCACCACCCGCGCGCGCCCGCCGCCGCGGCGCCCTAAAGGCTGTCTCGCAGTCCCTGGCGGGCTCGCGACGCCCTGCGACTTCCTCCCCCAGACCCCTCCGGGGTCCGGGCGGTGCCCCCAGCTGCGTTGTCGTCGGTCGCCAGCCTGCAAGGCTGACTCCCTCCTCCGCCTTGCCATCGAAGCCCCAGGACGCCGCTCCCTGATCCACCAGGGACTGCGGGACAGCCTTTAGAGTGGCCCCGGGGCCCGCGGGTGCCCGGGACGGCCCGGGACAGCCCGGACCGATCGGAGACGAGAGGGAGTCGCCATGGCGCCGCAGCCGTTGTCCGAGCTGGAGATCGCCGAGGTCCTCAGCGGCCTGCCGGGATGGACGCTGGAGGAGGACCGTCTGGTGCGGACGTACGTGCTGGGCGGCCATCTGCCGGCCGTCGCGATGCTCGTGCACATCGCCACCGTGCAGGAGGAGATGAACCACCACGCCGACCTGACCCTGACGTACAACCGGCTCGGCGTGGCGGTCAACACCCACAGCGTCGGCGGGCGCGTCACCGAGCTCGACGCCCAGCTCGCGAGCCGCGTCGAGGAGCTGTCCCTCGCCCACGGCGCGAGCTGACGGCCGCCGGTCGCGCGCGCCGGCGGCCCTCCGCTCCGGTCCCGCCGCTCCTTTGGGCCGTCAGCTCCAGTCGAAGCTGTCGGGGTTCGCGCCGAAGCGGGTGCCCTCGTCCATCGCCGCGATGGCCGCGAGGTCCTCGTCGTCCAGCTCGAAGCCGAAGACGTCGATGTTCTCCCGGATGCGGGAGGGCGTCACCGACTTCGGGATGACGATGTTCCCGATCGCCAGGTGCCAGCGCAGCACCACCTGGGCCGGGGTCTGGCCGTGCTTGTCCGCGATGGCCGCCAGGCGGGCGTCGTCGAGCAGCCCCTTGCCCTGGCCGAGCGGCGACCACGCCTCCGTGGCGATCCCGTGCTCGGCGTGGAAGGCGCGCAGCTCGGACTGCTGGAGGTAGGGGTGGAGCTCGACCTGGTTGAGGGTCGGGACGACGCCGGTCTCGTCGATGACCCGGCGCAGGTGGTCGACGTGGAAGTTCGAGACGCCGACGGCACGGGCGCGGCCCTCGGCGGCCAGTTCGCCGAGCGCCCGCACGATCGTCACGTAGTCGTCGCGCATCGGGCGCGGCCAGTGGATGAGGTAGAGGTCCACGGTCTCCAGGCCGAGCCGGGCGAGCGAGGCGTCGAACTCGCGCAGCACGGCGTCGCGCGTCCACGTCTCGTTGGCGGTGTTCCACAGCTTGGTGGTGACGAAGACGTCCTCACGCGGCAGGCCCGACTCCCGCAGGGCCTGGCCGACGCCCTCCTCGTTGCCGTAGATCTGCGCGGTGTCGACGCTGCGGTAGCCGGCCGCGAGGGCGTGGCCGACCGCCTCCGCCGCCTCGTCGGCGGGGACCTGCCAGACGCCGAAGCCGAGCTGCGGCATGGAGACGCCGTTGTGGAGGGTGACGTGGGGGACGTTCGGGACGTGTGGGGCGGTGCTCACGAGCGGTTCGGTCCTTTTCTGTTCGTTTGGGGTTCGCTTGGGTGCAGAAGGCCATCGTCCATGATCCGAGCCCCTGGCGCACTCCTGTCCGCCGGGGGGACAGAATGGCGCCCGTGCGCAGACTGGCCCGGCTGATCGACCCCTACATCGTGCTGATCCTCGGCACGGTCGGCCTGGCGGCGCTGCTGCCGGCCAGCGGATCGGCGGCCGAGGGCGTGGACGCGGCGGCCACCGGCATGATCGGCCTGCTGTTCTTCCTCTACGGCGCCCGGCTCTCCACCAGCGAGGCGATGGCCGGCATCCGCCACTGGCGGCTCCACCTGGCGATCCTCGCCTGCACCTTCGTGGTCTTCCCCCTGCTGGGGCTCGCCGCCAGGGGCCTGGTGCCCTGGCTGGTGGCCGACGAGCTCTACGACGGTCTGCTCTTCCTGTGCCTGGTGCCCTCCACCGTGCAGGCGTCCATCGCCTTCACCTCCATCGCCCGCGGCAACGTGGCCGCCGCCATCGCCGCCGGCTCGTTCTCCAGCCTGCTCGGCGTGGTGCTGACGCCGCTGCTGGCGGCGGCGCTCATCGGCGGCAGCGGCGGCTTCTCCACCGACACGCTGCTGACCATCGGCGGGCAGCTGCTGGTGCCGTTCGTCCTCGGGCAGCTGCTGCGCCGCTGGATCGGCGGCTTCGTCACCCGCCACCGGAAGGTGCTGTCGTTCGTCGACCGCGGCGCGATCCTGGTGGTCGTCTACTCCGCCTTCAGCCAGGGCATGAACGCCGGCATCTGGGACGAGACCAGCTGGCCGCGGCTGCTCGCGCTGGCCGGGGTGCTGGCCGCGCTGCTGACGGTGATGCTGCTGCTGACGGCGTACGGCTCGCGCCGGCTCGGCTTCGCGCGCGCCGACCGCGTCGCGATCGTCTTCGCGGGCTCCAAGAAGTCCCTGGCCAGCGGCCTGCCCATGGCCAGCGTCATCTTCGCCGACGACGCCGCGCTCACGGTGCTGCCGCTGATGATCTACCACCAGACGCAGCTGATCGTCTGCGCCGCCGTGGCCCGTCGCTGGGCGAGCACCGCGCCCGAGGGCTGAACGGGCCCGCCGACCGCCGGTGGCGGCCGGCCGGGCGACCACCGACCCGCCGACCGGCCCTCCTCGCGGCCCACCACGGCTCCACCCGCGTTCGAGCGGCGATCAAGTGGGGCATGTGGTACACGGGGCCACTCATCCACTGCACCACCGTGCCGGTGCGCCGGCGTGCGAACCACGCCGCGCCCATGTGAGGAGGACCGACCATGGCGGAGACGATCGCCGGTGTCATCCGGGAACGAGCCCCGGCGGAACACCGGGTGGCCCTGGTCCCCGAGGCCGTGGCGCGGCTGCGCCCGGCCGGGGTCGAGGTGCTGGTGGAGGCCGGGGCCGGCGAGGCGGCCTGGTGTCCCGACGAGGCGTACGAGGAGGCCGGCGCCGCCGTCGTGCCCCGCGCCGAGCTCTACCGCCGCGCCGACGTGCTGCTGTGCGTGGGCCCGCCCGACGAGAGCGCGCTGGCGCACCTGCGCGAGGGGCAGACCCTGATCGGCATGCTGGAGCCGCGCGCCAACCCCGACGCCGTCGCGGCCTGGGCCGAGCGCGGCGTCACCGCCGTCAGCCTCGACCTGCTGCCCCGCACCCTCAGCCGCGCCCAGTCCATGGACGCGCTCACCTCGCAGGCGAACATCGCCGGGTACCGCGCCGTGCTGGTCGCCGCCGCCGCGTACCCCCGGTACTTCCCGATGCTCACCACGGCCGCCGGCACCGCCCCGCCGGCGCAGGTGCTGGTGCTGGGCACCGGCGTCGCGGGCCTTCAGGCCATCGCCACCTCCCGGCGCCTGGGCGCCGTGGTCTCCGCCTACGACGTCCGCCCCGAGGCGAGGGACGAGGTCGCCTCCCTCGGCGCCCGCTTCCTCGACGTGCCGGGGATCTCCTCGGGCTCGGGCGAGGGCGGGTACGCGCGCGCCCTGCGCGCCGAGGAGGAGCAGCTCCAGCAGCGGACGATGGAGGAGTACATCGGCCGCAGCGACGTCGTCATCACCACCGCCCGCGTCCCGGGACGGCGGCCCCCCGTGCTGGTGACGAAGGCGGCGCTCGACGGCATGCGTCCCGGCTCCGTCGTCGTCGACATGGCCGCCGGCCCGCTCGGCGGCAACGTCGAGCTCTCCCGCCCCGAGACCACCGAGGTGCTGCCCGGCGGCGTCACGCTCATCGGCGCGGGCAACCTCCCCTCCACCATGGCCACCGCCGCCTCCACCGCGTACGCCCGCAACGTCACGGCCCTGCTGACCCACCTGCTCAGCGAGGGCACCGTCCGCGTCGATCTCGACGACGAGATCCAGGACGCCGTCGTCGTCACCCACGACTGCGCCGTCCGCGCCCCGGGAGGGCCCGCATGAACCTCGACCTGCTCACCGCCGTCACGATCTTCGCCCTCAGCGTCCTCGTCGGCTACGAGGTGATCAGCAAGGTCCCCGCGACCCTGCACACCCCGCTGATGTCCGGCGCCAACTCCATCCACGGCGTCGTCCTCATCGGCGCCATGCTCATCACCGCCAGCGCCGACAGCCCGGTCGAGTACGTCATCGCCTTCGTGGCGGTCGCCTTCGGCGCGATGAACGTCGTCGGCGGATACGCCGTCACCGACCGGATGCTCGACATGTTCCGCGCCCGCCCCGCCGCGCGGCAGCCGGCCGACCAGACCACCCCGGGGAACGGAGGCGCCAGGTGAGCACCACCGAGACCACCGCCCGCTACGTGCTGCTGGCCGCCGCCTGCTGCTTCGTCGTCGGCCTGCACCTGATGAACTCCCCGGCCACCGCCCGGCGTGGCAACACGCTCTCCGCCGCCGCCATGGCCGCGGCCGTGGCCGCCACCGCCGCGCTGCTGATCGACGGCGACGCGATCACCACCACCGGCTGGATCGTGCTGCTGACCGCGACGGCCCTCGGCTCCGCCGCCGGGCTCTACGCCGCCCGCACCGTCCAGATGACCGCCATGCCCCAGCTGGTCAGCCTCTTCAACGCGGTCGGCGGCGGCGCCGCGGCGCTGCTCGCCGTCGACCACCTGATCCAGGTCCACGACCCCGGCGCGCTCGCGGCCCGCTTCACCCTCCCGGGGGCGCTGGACATCGTCATCGGCGCGGTCACCTTCTCGGGATCGCTGGTGGCCGCCGGCAAGCTCCAGGGCGTGGTGCCGGGACGCCCGATCGTCTTCCGCGGCGCCCGCGCGGTCAACGTGGCGCTGGCCGTGGCGTTCGTCGGCTCCGGCGCCTGGCTGGTGGCCGACCCCGGCAGCACCGCCGCGCTGCTCGTGCTGCTGGCGGCGGGCCTGGCGTTCGGCGTCACGATGGTGCTGCCGATCGGCGGCGCGGACATGCCCGTCGTCATCTCGCTGCTCAACGCCTTCACCGGCACCGCCGTGGCCATGGCCGGCTTCGTGCTCGACGAGCCCGCGCTGATCATCGCCGGCGCCCTGGTCGGCGCGTCCGGCGCGATCCTCACCAAGCTGATGGCCGACGCGATGAACCGCTCCATCCCCGCGATCATCGTCGGCGGCTTCGGCACGGGCGACGAGGCGGCGGCGGCCGTCACCGCCGAGGGCGGCGCCCAGATCCGTTCGGTGACCGCCGACGACGTGGCGATCCAGCTCGCCTACGCCGACCGGGTCATCGTCGTGCCCGGGTACGGGCTGGCCGCCGCCCAGGCCCAGCACGAGCTCGGCGAGCTCGCCGAGCTGCTGACCGAGCGCGGCGTGGCCGTGAGCTACGCGATCCACCCCGTGGCCGGCCGCATGCCGGGCCACATGAACGTGCTGCTGGCCGAGGCCAACGTGCCCTACCCGCAGCTGCGCGAGATGGAGGACATCAACCCCGAGTTCCCGCAGGCCGACGTGGCCCTCGTGATCGGCGCCAACGACGTCACCAACCCGGCCGCCCGCCGGCCGGGGAACGCGATCTCCGGCATGCCGATCCTCGACGTGGACCGCGCCCGCAGCGTCGTCGTCGTCAAGCGCTCCATGGGCCACGGCTACGCGGGCATCGACAACGAGCTGTACACCGGGCCACGGACCGGGATGCTCTTCGCCGACGCCAAGCGCGCCCTCGCGGAGCTGACCGCGGCGGTCCGCACCTTCGTGCGCTGAGGGCCGTCTCCCCCGGCGCACCGGGTGCGGACCGCCGAGGCCGTCGCGCGGCGGGCGGTCAGGCCCTCACCGTCCGAGGCGCAGGCTCTCGGGCGGGCCGAGGTAGCTCGGCCGCAGGCCGCCGGTGTCCACCACGAGCTTCTGGAGGACGACGGTCGGGTCCACCATCCAGAACCTCAGCACGTGGCGGCCCGGCTCCGCGATCGTGTGGCGGGTGACCGTCAGGTTGACGTTCTCGGAGGTGTTCCGCTCCCACTGCCGGTTCATGGTGGTGTCGTTGGCGCCGGTCACGGCCGTGACGTTCACCGTCTGCGGTGCGTCGTCGTCGAACGAGACGGCGTACCGCAGGCCCTCGTTCGGCAGCGTGTTGTTGCGGGGCGAGAGGTACGCCAGCACCTGCACCTCGCCGGCCGTGAACAGCGTCATCTCGTACTCCAGGCGCGGCCCGCGCCCGGCCGCGACGCTCGGCGAGGTCACCGGGAAGGGCGTCATGCCGTCGCCGGTGCGGCCGAGGTCGGGGATGCGGGTCCAGCGCACCCCGGCGACGGAGGTGGCCCTGCGGTAGTGCGCGGCCTCCATCGAGACGTAGCCGCCGGCCTCGACGAAGCCGTGCAGGTGGCGCCGCGACACCTCCGGGTTGTCCACCACGGCCCGCACCTCGACGCTCGCGCCGCCGGGCCCGGTGACGGTGATCGGCACGATGGTGGTGCCCTTCGGGGCCCGGTCGAAGTCGACCCGCACCACGGCCCGCACCTGTGGCGTGCGCTCGTCCAGCCGCCCGGTGGCGTCCTCGACCCGCACCCAGTCCTCGGCCGGCTCGACGCGGTAGTCGAACGCGGCCGTGCCGCGCCGGAAGACCTCCACGTACTGCTCGGGCGCCGTCTGGTACGGGCTGAAGGCGGGCAGCTCCGCCACCGTGTCGGCGGCGGGCCACCACAGCTCGGAGCCGTCGATCGCGACGCCCATCTCCGGTCCCTCGGGCAGCTCGACGCGGCGCACGGGCGGGAAGACCTCGTCGGGGAG
Organism: Streptomyces sp. 4N509B; assembly: GCF_052245655.1. Taxonomy (NCBI): domain Bacteria; kingdom Bacillati; phylum Actinomycetota; class Actinomycetes; order Kitasatosporales; family Streptomycetaceae; genus Streptomyces; species Streptomyces sp. 4N509B. The sequence continues at coordinate 114,334 of NZ_JBQQBZ010000018.1, read as the reverse complement.
CGCGACGTGGTTCGGGGTCTGCGGCTGCTGCCAGCCCGCGTCGGGGCCGTAGCGCTCGACGTCGCCGTAGCCGATCTTCGGCTGGGTCTGGAAGCCCTGCCACTTCCCGTCGGCCAGGGTGTGGTTGTAGTAGTCCGACATGGCCTGGTCGTCGGCGAAGCGCGCGTCGGTCGCGTCGGCCAGGTCGTTGGCGGCGGCGCGGCCCTGGTCGGCGTAGTGGAGGTTGGTGAACTCCGCCAGCCGCAGCGCGTACAGGTTCGCCGTGGCCTCCACCTGGTACTGCACCAGCTGGTAGTAGGCGTCGTGGTAGGCCTCGGGCAGCTCGTGCCTGATCCGTTCGGCCTCGGCGTCCAGCAGCTCCCACTCGCCGGTGACGGTCTCGATCTCGCGGTAGTTGACGAGGCTGTAGGGGCTGGCCTGGTCGTCGTAGAGCACGGCGGAGGAGTCGGTGGCCGGGTCCTTGGCGGGGTCGAGGGTGATGCGCCGGTTGAGCAGCTCGGGCTTGCGGCGGGCCTGGAGCACGCCGTAGGTGTGCAGCACCTCGGCGATGGCGTCGGCGTGCTGCGGGCCGAAGCTCTGCTCGGCGTACTGCCGCTCCCACTCGCCGAGCCGGTCGATGGTCCACCGGTGCGGGTCCCAGGCGTAGTCGAGGAAGAACTGGACGGGCATCTCCTCGGCCTTCATGTCGCCGCAGTTCACCACCCACAGGCGGTCGACGCCGTAGGAGTAGGCCAGGTGCAGCTGCTCCCAGGTGGAGGCGAGGTTGACGGTGTCGACCCACTTGTAGTTCCGGCCGCCGCCGACGTAGTCGAAGTGGTAGTACATGCCGTAGCCGCCGGGGCGCTCCTCCATCGACAGGTCGGGGAGCTTGCGCAGGTTGCCCCAGTTGTCGTCGCAGAGGATGACGGTGACGTCCTCGGGGGGCCTCAGGCCCCGGTCCCAGTACCGCTGGACCTCCTTGTAGAGGGTGAAGACCTGCGGGACGTCGGTGATGTCGCCGCCGAACTCCTCGGTCAGGATCTCCCGCTGGGTGGAGATGATCTCCTGCATCAGCTCGATGCCGTCGCCGTCGGGCAGGCTGGTGTCGCCGTTGCCGCGCATGCCGAGGGTGACCACGCCCTCGAAGCCCTCGTCGGCCATGCGGCGGGCGCCGTCGCGCCAGTACGCCCGGATGGCGTCGGCGTTGCGGACGAAGCTCCACTCGCCGGTGCCGCCGTAGGCGTCGGGGTGGCGGTTCCACTCCTCGATGCCGCGCATCATGGGCGCCTCGTGGGAGGTGCCCATGACGATGCCGTAGAGCGTCGCGGTGGCGTGGTTCTCGGGGTCGTCCTCGGCGAAGGCGCGGCCCCAGACGGCGGGCCACAGGTAGTTGGCCTTCAGCCGCAGCATGGCCTCGAAGACCTTGGCGAAGAACTCCTTGTTGAAGCCGTTCTCGAAGCCGGGGGCGTGTCCGGGGCCGAAGAACGCCGGGGCCCAGGTGCCGAGGGCCGGGTTCTCGTCGTTGATGAAGATGCCGCGGTACCGCACCGCCGGGGTGCCCTGGGTGTAGCGGCCGGGGAGGGCGTAGAGCGCGGGGTGGCGCGGGGCGGGGACGTCGTCCCACCAGTACCACGGGGAGACGCCCATCTGGCGGGACGCCTCGTACACGCCGAAGATCGTGCCGCGCTGGTCGCTGCCGGCGATGACGAACGCGCGCCGCACGCCGGGGAGCGGGTCGCGCACGAGCTGCTGACGGGTGGTCTCCCAGCGGCCGGCGATGCCCTCGACGTCGAGCTTTCCGGATTCGACGAGCCGGTCGATCAGCGGGCTCGCGCCGATGGTGCCGACGATGACGACCTCGTCGACGCCGCCGGGGACCTGGTCCTGGGAGACCTCGGGCCGTATGCCGGTCACCCGTTCGATGTCGGCCTGGAGGTCGCCCACCACCCGCACCACGCCGGGGTGGTCGGTGGAGCTGACGACGATCGGGGTGGCCCTGCCGCCGCCGGCGAGGCGGAGGCTGCCGGGCTGCCACGAGGTGGACAGGAAGACGCTGCGTCTGCGTTCCTGACGGCTCGGCCGGGCGGCGGAGGTGGGGGAGGCGGCGGTGGCCGAGGCGGTGCTCACGGTGGTGGCGGCGACGGTGGCGGGCAGGAGGCTCAGGAAGGTGCGGCGGCTCGTCATGGTGGGTTCGCTCCCGGCGGCGGGCTGACCGATAATTTCCGGAACGATTCCGGAAGATGTCGCGGAAGGCTAATGAGCGGACATGGCCAGGTCAATACCTCTGTTAGCCCAGGATTTCCGGGTTTCACGTGGGCAACACCCCGGAGTGCGGAGTGGCCAGGTCAGCGAGCGCTTTCCGAAAATCTTTCACACGGTGACGGCCCGTCAGTCGGTTGTTTCGGAAGACCCGCGTGGCGGGAATGCGCCCCCCGTGCCTCCGTGCCCACCTCATGGCACGTCGCACACGCCGTGGTGACCCTTGACCACGCAGGACGGCGGTCGGACAATCCGACCGAGCCCTCTTCGAGGTGACTCGTGACGGACTGACTCCGGGACGGACCTTCCGACGGGCCTTGGGCCAGACCGGACGGTACGCACGGGAACGATGGGATGGGTGGGACGTCATGACAGGCGCGAACGGAGAGGCGGCCAGTCGAGCCGTGCCCCCCGTCGCGCCCCGGCTCCGCCTGTTGACCTCCCGGCGGCACATCGACCTGCTGCGCGTGTGCAGCGCCATCAGTTCACGAGGCTGACCCCGGGCGCCAGGGCCGTGGGAACGCTCGTTCCCCTTAGGCCGGTCCGGCCCGTTCCCGCCACGCTCGGCTGGTTCCGGTCGTTCTGAGCCGACCTCAGCGGCCCCGCCCCGCTTCCCTGTCTGTCTCCCGACTCCGTTCCTTGCCTCTCGTGTCCTGTCCGGGGAGAGTCATGTCAGCCACGTCGTCGAACACGCCTCACGCCTTCCGGGGCCGCATCGGCCGCGACGCCCGCGGCGGCTTCCACGCGGCGCCCCATCGCTTCCACCTCTACCTGACGCTGTCCTGTCCGCACTGTCTGCGAATCGCGATCGCCTACGACCTGCTCCGCCTCCACGACCGCGTCCGGCTCACCCTGCTCCCGCCGGTCCCCGACCCCACCGGCGGATACGCCGTGCTGCGGACCGCCTACGAGGCGACGGAGCACCGCGTCGCCGGCCCCGCCGTCGCCCCCGCCCTCGTCGACACCTGGACCGGACGCGTCGTCAGCAACCACGCCCCCGACATCCTGGCCGACCTCGCCACCCACTTCGGCGACGACGGCCCTCGTCTCTTCCCCGACGCCCTCGACGAGGACATCGCCATGGTCGCCGAGCTGTGCGAGCACGGCATCGTCGCCGCGGCGCAGCGGGCGGGCCAGCCCGCGAGCCACGCGCCGCTGCCCAGCGACCCCGACCCCTTCGGCGACCACCGGGGCAGGCAGCGGGCCCTCGACACGCTGCTGACGGTGCTGTGCGCGCTCGAGGACCGCCTGGCGCGCGGCCACGCCTACCTGCTCGGACACTCCCTGACGGCCGCCGACCTGCACCTGTGGGTCACCCTCGTCGAGCTCGACACGGTGCACCGCTGGCACCTCGACGTCGACGCGGTGCACCGCGTGGCCGGGCACCGGCAGCTGTGGGCGTACGCCCACCGGATGCTCGTCGAGCCCGCGTTCCGCCGCCGGCTGCGCGTCGCCGACATCACCGCCCGCCACCGGCACGTCTGTCGTGGGCAGGAGGCGGCCGGCGCCGCCGTGCAGATCATCGACTGGACCACCTCGGGGGTGCCGAGCCCCGCCCCCCACCACCGCTGACGCCTCACCGGTGGCCGGACCACCGGTGACGGGCCATCGTCACGTCACCGGTTCTCAACCCGGGCTGCCGTTCCGCCGCGCCTGGTGGCCGAACGGCAGCCCGTCCCACGGCAGCTCGCGCGCCTCGGCGTCGACCCGCCGCTGGAGGCGGGCCGGCAGCACGGGAGCCGGCAGCACCTCGGCCGGCTCCTCGCCGGCCCGCGTAAGCCACGCCAGCAGCGCCTCCCGCAGCCGGTCGGCGACCTGCCGGTGGGAGTCGAGACCGGCGAGGTTGTCCAGCTCGTACGGGTCGGTGTGCAGGTCGTACAGCTCGCTCTCGACGTACCGCCGCGCCCGGGGGTCGTCCCACGGGTCCGCCTCGCCCTCCGGCGCGGTCACCACGTACTTCCACCGCTCACTCCGCAGCGCCCGCCCCACCTGCGACTCGCTGATCTGCACGAAGACCTCCGCGGGACGGCCCGGGTCCCTCCCGCCGCCGAGCAGCGGCAGGAACGAGCGCCCCTGCACGTCGTCGGGCACCGGCAGCCCCGCCGCGTCCAGCAGCGTCGGCACCAGGTCCAGCGTGCTCACCGGATGCCGCACGAGACCGCCACCCGTGAAGCGGCCGCCGGTCAGCGCCAGCGGCACCCGCACCGAGGCGTCGTGCGCCGAGCGCTTGTACTCGTCGTTGCGGGTCCTGAAGTGCGAGCCGTGGTCCGCGGTGTAGGCCACGATCGTGTCCTCCTCCAGCTCCAGGCTGCGCAGCGCGTCCCGCAGCCGCCCCAGGCCCTCGTCCACGCGCCGGATCTGGCCCAGGTACCCGCCGAGGTGGCGCAGGGCCCCGCCCTCCCTCGCGGCCGGGCTCAACGCCGCGAGGTCGGGCGGCAGCCAGCGCCCCTCGTACCGCTCGCGGTAGCCGGCGGGCGCCGGATAGTCGTCGGTGGCGTTCTGGTGGTGCGGCTCCAGCAGCGACAGGAAGAGCAGGAACGGCCGGTCGTGGTGGTCGGCGACGAACCGGATCGCCGCGTCCACCAGCGCGTCCGAGCGGTACCCGGGCAGCCGGACCGGCTCGCCCTCCTCGTCGTACAGCACCGTGCGGTACGCGTCGGAGGTGAACTCCAGCAGCTCGCTGGCCAGCCAGCGCTCGTAGCCGGCCCGCCGCTCGGGCGGCACCGGGCCCGCGCCCTCGCCCGGCTGCTGCCCCGCCAGGTGCCACTTGCCGAGGTACCCGGTGACGTACCCGGCCTCGGCGAACGACCGCGCCAGCGTCGTCCCCTCGGCGGGCAGCGGCAGCCCGTTGCGGTACACCCCCGTCGTCGTCGGCCATCGGCCGGTCTGCAACGCCGCCCGTGCCGGCGCGCACACCGGCTGCGGCGTCACCGCGCACTCCACGTGGGTGCCGGCACGGGCCATGGCGTCGAACTCGGGGGTCACGCCGGCGGAGCACCCACCCACCCCGGTGGTGTCCCAGCGCTGCTGGTCGGTCAGGACGACGAGGACGTTCGGCTTGCGGCTGTTCATGGGTGCATTGTCCCAAGAGTCCCTCCCGTTTCACCGGTCGCGTCGCTCTCTTGACGTGGCCACGCCGTGATCCGACACTCACCACGTCGCTCACCGTCCTCGTCGCCACCGCCCCCCACCGACAGGAGACCGCCGATGCGACGCACCCGATGGCGTGGCAGGACCCTGCTGGCCCTCGCCGCGCTGCTGCTGACCGCCACCACCGCCCCCCACGCCGAGGCCCGCCCGAACCAGCCGACGCGGCCGGCCGAGACGGCCCGACCGGCGCAGCAGGAATACGCCGGATACCTCTTCACGTACTTCACCGGCGAGGGCACCGCCGACGGCGAACAGGTCTACTTCGCCCTGAGCGAGGGCAACGACCCCCTGCACTGGCGGGAGCTGAACGGCGGCGCGCCCGTGCTGCGCTCGGGCGTCGGCGAGCAGGGCGTGCGCGACCCGTTCGTCATCCGCTCGCCCGAGAACGACCGCTTCTACCTCATCGCCACCGACCTGCGCATCCACGGCGACGGCGACTGGGACGGCGCGCAGCGCCACGGCAGCCGGTCGATCGTCGTCTGGGAGTCGACCGACCTCGTCACCTGGACCTCGCCCCGGCTGGCACGGGTCTCGCCCGACACCGCGGGCAACACCTGGGCGCCGGAGGCGTACTACGACGCGGAGCGCGGCGCCTACGTCGTCTTCTGGGCCTCCAAGATCTACGCGGAGGACGACCCCGGCCACACCGGCAGCACCCACAACCGCATGATGTACGCCACCACCACCGACTTCGTCACCTTCAGCGAGGCCCGCGTGTGGCACGACCCGGGCCACTCCGTGATCGACTCCACCGTCATCCGCGAGGGCGACACCTACTACCGCTTCACCAAGGACGAGCGCTCCCGCGGCGGCGACGCGCCCTGCGGGAAGTACGTCACCGCCGAGTCCGCCACCGACCTGCTGTCCCCCTCCTACGAGGTGATTGCCGACTGCCTGGGCTCGGGCGTCATCAGCCAGGGCGAGGGCCCGACCGTCTTCCGCTCGAACACCGAGGAGAAGTGGTACCTGTTCATCGACGAGTTCGGCGGGCGCGGCTACGTGCCGTTCGAGTCCACCGACCTCGACTCGGGTCGGTGGACCGTCTCCTCCGGCTACGACCTGCCCGCGAGCCCCCGCCACGGGACCGTCCTGCCGCTGACGCGGGAGGAGTACGACCGCCTGGCGGCGGCCTACCCGTAGCGGGGGCCCGGGTCGGGCCCGCGAACGGAACGCGGGGCCAGGGGCGTCAGTCGAGGTCCGCGTAGGCCCGCGTCACGGTCTGCCGGACCTCGTTGCCCGCCGCGTCGCTCGCGGTGACCCGCAGCGTCACGTACGCGTCGCCCCGCACGTCGCGCGGCCGTTCGATCGTGGCCTCGAACGCGGTGCCCTCGCCGCCGACGGGACGCAGCCGCACCGCCGGGGAGAAGCTCTCCCCGTCGTCGTAGGAGGCCTCGACCCGTACCTCGACACCCTCGGGGGGCGCCAGCCCGTCCTGGTGACGGACGCTCACCCCGAGGGTGTGCCGCCCGCCCGCGTCCACCGCGTTGTCCAGGCCGGCGCGGAGGGCGTAGTCGAGCTGGAGCAGCGGCAGCGGCGCCGCCTCGGACGTGGCCTCGGAGGTGAAGCTCCAGGAGGTGTCGGTCCGGGTGCCGAACGTCCAGTCCGCGTTCGAGCGGCTGGTGGTGAGGTCGAAGCGGTACGCGGCCTCGCCCGCCGGCACCTCGAAGGAGCCGAAGCCGCCGTCGGACGCCCCGAGGTGCTCGCCCTCCCGGTACAGCGCGCCGTCGGCCGTGCCGCCCGAGGACCACTGCCCGGCCGCCGCGCCCGCGTCGGCGAACTCCGGGACCCGCAGCGTCATCATGTTCCCCGCGCGCTCGCTGACCAGCTGGCCGCCGGCCGGGATCGCCGGCCGCACGACGGCTCCGAGCCACTCCTGCGTCACCCGCTGCCCCACCTCGTAGGACCGCGGCCGGTCGCGCATCGCCGCCCCGTCCACCGGCGCGTCGACCAGCCACGGCATGGTGTAGTGCACGAACCGCTGCCACACGGCCTCGCCCGTGGTGCCCGGCGCGCCGGTGCTCACGTACTCGGTGCGCTCCCACGCGGAGGGCGCCCAGACCGGCGGGCCGACGACCGTCGTGTCCTGGTAGGGCCGCCAGGCGACCCGGTGCGTGGGCAGCTGGTCGGTCGCGCCCAGCCGCGCGTAGGACGTCCTCACGCGGGCGGTGTTGTCCTCGGTGACGGTGTGCACCACCCGTTCGGGGATGTGGCCCCGGGAGACCTGGAGCACGTCGTAGGCGTAGGAGCCGCGGGCGTCGCCGGTGAACTCCACCGTCGTCCGCCGCTGCGCGATCCGCTCCAGCAGCGCCGCCCCGTGCGCGGCCGTGACGCGCGCGATCGGCGTGGCGTAGCGGTCGCCGTTCGGGTGCCAGGGGGTGACGGCGGAGCCGTCGTCGTCCCGCACCAGGAGCAGCGCGGCCACCCCGGCCTCGGCGGCCTGTTCGGCCAGGTCCCACAGGAACCCCTCGCCGCGCAGCACCGCGAGCCGGCCCTCCGCCCGGCTGAAGTCGGGCTCCTCCACGCTGCCCGCGTCGACGGCCACCAGCGTCTGTCGCAGCCGCCCCGGGGCCATCAGGGGCGAGTACGAGGAGTAGTACGGGTCGAGCGCGAGGTCCCGCGCGCCGGGGACGCGGGCGTCCAGCAGGGGCGCGGCCAGGTGCCAGCGGGAGGCGAACTCGAAGCTGCCCTCGGTCACCGGCTCGGTGGGGGAGACCCACAGCCGCGCCCCGTGCGGGTACTGCACGGTGTTCAGGAACGCGTGCCCGTCGAGCTCCCGGTGGAGCTGGAAGACGAGCCAGCCGCGGTAGTCGGTGGGGCGCGGGGTGCGGATCTCCACCGGGGTGGCCACGCGCAGGTCCAGGGTGACGGCCGTGTCCTCGGTGACCCGCACCTCGGGCAGCACCGCCATCCGGTACTGGGGCAGCTCGTCCTCGCCCATGTGCTGGCCGAACTCGCGGCCGAGGTACGTGCCCTCCGGCACCTCGGCCGACACCCTCCCCGGGCCCTCGCGGCGGAAGCTCACGAAGCCGGCCGGCCCCCAGAACAGCGGCATCGCCCAGGTGACCGGCTCCCCGTCGGGGCCGGTGATCGTCACGTCGAGGCGGTGGGAGGGCGGCTGGACGACGAGGCTCACCGTGGTGTGCGCCACCACCTCGCCGTCGTCCGTCGTGGCGGTCACGTAGCCGTAGTACGCGCCGTGCGGGACGCCCGTCGGGTCGGCCGTGAGCGGCACCTCGGCGGTCTTCCCCGGCTCCACGGTCACCTCGGCGGCCGCCAGGCTGACCGCGCCCTCGGGGAGCGGCTCGCCGTCGTCCGTCGTCAGGGAGGCGGCGAGCCGCAGCGTCACGGGCTCGTCGACGGTGTTGGTGTACCGCAGCGTCTCCGTCTCGGCCTGCCCGGCGCCGTCGCCGGTCTCGAACGGGCCGAGCGCCACCGTGCCGCTGGCCACCAAGGGCCCGGCCAGGGCCGCCGCCACGTCCAGGCGCCCGCCGCCCTGCTCGGTGACGGCCGCGCCGTCCACCGTGTGGGCGGTGCTGACCAGCGCGGACTTCAGCAGCTCGGCGTCCCACTCGGGGTGGGCCTGCGCGAGCAGCACGGCCGCGCCCGCCACGTGCGGCGTCGCCATCGAGGTGCCGGAGGCGGCCGTGTACAGGGCGTCGACGGGCGTGCCCATGGAGGTGCCGGCCGCGCGGGCCGCGACGATGCCGACGCCCGGCGCGGTGAGGTCCGGCTTGACGGCCGCGTCGCCGTAGCGCGGGCCGCGGCTGGAGAACGGCGCGAGGACGTCCTCGCGGTCCACGGCGCCGACGGTCAGGGCCGCGTCGGCGGCGGCGGGGGAGCCGATCGTGCCCTCGCCGGCCGCGCCGTTGTTGCCCGCCGCCACGACGAACAGGGTGTCGGTGGACGCGGTCAGCTCGTTGACCGCGAGGCTGAGCGGGTCGGTGCCGTCGCTCGGCTCGTCGGAGCCGAGGCTCATGGTGACGACGTCCGAGCCCTGTTCGGCCGCCCACTCCATGCCGGCGATGACCTGAGAGGTGGAGCCGGACCCGGTGTCACCGAGCACCTTGCCCACGAGCACCTCGGCGCCGGGCGCCATGCCCTGGCGGCCACCCTCGCCGCCCGCGCCGGTGCCGGCCACGGTCGCGGCCACGTGGGTGCCGTGCCCGACGGCGTCGTGCGTGCCGCCGCTCCCGGTGAAGTCCTCGGCGGCGGTGATCCGCCCCGCCAGGTCGGGGTGCTCGGGGTCGGCGCCGGTGTCGAGGACGGCGACCCTCACGCCGCTGCCGTCGAGCCCGGCTTCCCAGGCGGCGGGGGCGTTGACCTGCCCGGTGCTGCGGTCCAGCTGGGCGGAGACCGGGGCGTCCAGCCACAGCCGGGGCGTCGCGCCGAGGTTCCGGGCGCTCGGCCGGGCCGGCGCGTGAAGCGCCTCCCAGAAGTCCCCGAGGTCCTCGTCGTCGACCGCCATGGACGTCGCGCCGATGCTCTCCAACGAGAAGGAGGGCGCCTCGGTGTCGCGCAGCGAGGCGAGGGCGTCCACCGAGTCCTCGGCCGCGGCGGCCGAGACGCCCTCGGGGTGGAAGACCAGCAGCGGCAGCGCGTCGGCGTGGGCGGTGTCGAGGCCCCGCTCGACCAGGCCCGTCACGTCGAACAGCGCCGGGTCGATGTGGCCGGCCACGAACAGCGGCTCCACGTCGGAGGGGAGCACCGTGAGGGCGCCGTCGTGGTCGATGGTCTGGAACGCCAGACCGTCGCGGCCCTCGCCCGGCGTGACGGACACCGTGCGCCGTCCGTCGGCGGTGCTCGTCACCGTCACCGTGTCGCCGGTCACCAGCCGCACCGTGTCGGTCCGTCCGGTGGGGACGGGGGCGCCGTGGGTGTGTGCGGCGCCCCCGACGCCGGTGGCGTCGGCCGCCTCGGCGAGGGCGGCGGGGGACGCGACGGCCACGCCCGCCGCCAGTGTCCCCGTTGTCATCGCGGCGGCCAGCCGTGTCCGCCACGCTCTGCGGTGCCCGCTCCTCGACCGTTCCATCAGCGGCTGTCCTTTCCTCCCGCCCGTGGTCAGGGCGGGCATGGCAAGGATCGGGGCACGCGGCGGGCGGTGTCACGGTATTCCCGTTGTCGCAGTGGCGACATGTCACTAACGTGCCACCACGACGGTCCTGTGTCGGCCGGGACCTTGCGGAGGTGAGACGGGTGCTCCAGGCCGCCGGTCTCACGACGGAGGAGGAGCGGGTCTACCGGCACCTGGTGTCGGTGGAGTCGGCCCCCGCCGCCGACGTCGCCGCGCGCACCGGGCTCGCCGCCGCCGACACCGAGCGGCTGCTGGCGGGCCTCGAACGCCGGGGTCTGGTCAGCCGTGCCGACGGTGACGCCGACGCCGACGTCTTCGCCGCCAACCCGCCCGACGTGGCGCTGCTGCCCCGCCTGCAACGACAGGAACGCGAACTGGAGCAGGCGCGCTCGGTGCTGACCGAGCTTCTGGAGACGTACCGGGGCACGCGCCGCCGCCACGACGCCGGCCAGCTCATCGAGCTCGTCACGGGCACCGCCGCGCTCCGCCACTACGTGTGGCAGCTCCAGGCGGGCGCACGCTCGGAGATGATGTGGTTCTGCAAAGCCCAGTACGTGGCCATGCCGTCGAGCGACAACGACGCCGAGTTCGACGCCCTCGCGCGGGGGGTGCGCTACCGGGTGGTCTACGAACGGGACTACTTCGAGGATCCCGGCTCCGTCGACAGCCTCGTCGCCGGCGTCCGCGCGGGGGAGCACGCGCGGTCCGTGCCCGCCCTGCCGCTGCGGATGGCCGTCGCCGACCGGGAGGTCGCCGTCTGCCCCCTGGTGCCGGGCGGCCCCAGCGGCAGCCCGCAGGAGCCGACGGCGGCCGTGGTCCGCGCCAGCAGCCTGCTGGACGCGCTGATCGCGCTCTTCGAGAGCTACTGGGAGACCGCGGTGCCGCTGCGCGTCACCCACGACGGCGCCCTGACCGGGACGGAGGGCGAGACCGAGAGCCTGTCCGCGACCGACCGGCAGCTGCTGTCCCTGCTGGTGGCGGGCGTCGCGGACAAGGCCATCGCGACCCAGCTCCAGATATCCCGCCGCACGGTCCAGCGCCGCGTCCAGCACCTCATGGACCTGACGGGTGCGGCCACCCGCATGCAACTCGCGTGGCAGGCCGCCCGCCGCGGCCTGGTCTGAGGCGCGTCCCGGGCCCGTGGGGGTCCGGCCCGACGGCCGACCCGGTGGGGGGTGAGCTGTCCCCGGGGCCGCGCTCGGTCGGCACCCCAGGCCCAGGATGCCACCGCGTGGGACGCGGCCGGAATCGAACACACGACGGCCCACCGAAGCGGGGCCGAAGCTGTCCCCTCAGCGGCGGGCGGGGGTTACCGTTCCGATAGGACGTCAGAACGACGGGAGTAGTCTGCGATGGCAGCATCACTCGGCGACAGGCTGCGGGAAGCGCGGAAGCGCCGCGGCCTGACCCAGAAGGACCTCGCGACCGCGGCCGAGGTCTCTGTCTCCCTCATCCGCAAGCTGGAGCAGGGCGAGTTGCGGGACACGCGCATGGAGACGGCGCACCGCCTGGCTGCCGCACTGCGCATCCCCACGACCCGGCTCATCAACCGATCCGAACTCCCGCCACCCGACCCCCACGCGGGAGAGACGTGGCGCGCCGTCCAGGACGCGGTCGAGCAGCCACCTCGCCCCGCGGGCGACGAGCCACCCACGGTCGAGGGCCTGAGCCCGCTTCTCCAGGAGGCGCGGACGGCGTACTTCGCCGACCGGATCGAGGAACTGCCCGGGCTGCTGCCGTCCCTCCTCCGTGACGCGGACGCGCTCGGCGGCGACCATGACGCCCGTCTTCTGAGGGCCCGGATACTGCACCTGACGGCGACCGTGCTCGTGCAGGTGCGTGCGTTCCCCGCGGCTGAGGCGGCTCTTTCGCGGGCCGAGGACGACGCGCCGGACGGCGTGACCCGGGCGGCGCTCGTGGGAACGCGGTGCTGGCTGCTGCTGCGGCAGGGTCACCTCTCGCCCGCGCGGGAGTTGGCCACCCGGTGGGCGGACGAGACCGAGCCGTCCCGGGTCTCGCGCTCGACCGCTGACGAACTCGCCACGTGGGGTTGGACGCTGCTGGAGTTGGCGTCAGCGGCCGTGAGGGACAACCGCCCGGGAGAGGCGGCGGACGCGCTTCGCCTGGCGCGGGCCGCGGCGGTCATGACCGGACGTGAACTGCCCGAGGGTCCGCGCATGAACCGGTGGGGGCCCTCCATCGTGGCGTACAAGTCCGCCGAGTACGCCTCGATCCGTGACAAGCCCGAGCGAGTGCTGGCGCTCGCGGGAGGTCTCCCGGACGGTCCGAGCACGGACAGCAACACCAACAGGCATCGGCTCGACGTGGCCCACGCCTACGTGAAGACGCGGCAACCGGACGAGGCGATGGCGGTCCTTCTCGGGATCCACTCGGCCGCGCCGCAGTGGCTGTCCCATCAGCAGTACGCGCGGGATGTGCTCGGGACGCTGATCGAGCGCCGTCGCACGCTGACGCCTCAGATGCGTGAACTGGCCGACGCGATCAGGCTTCCCCTCTGACTGACACTTCGTCCTGACGCTCCGTCGAACTGCCATGGTCGGAGGGTCACATGATGCGTAGCGTCTTCAGGTAACGACGGTCCGTGTGTGAGTCGTCACTGGAGTCGATCATGCCTGAACACCCCGCGTCCGCGGCGCCCGCCGCCCCCTCCCTGCCCGTGTGGCTGCCGCCCGTGGACGTCCCGGCGCGCCGCGTGGCGGCGGGTAGATGGTGGGACGCCGTGCGCGTCGCCGAGGCGGTGGGCGCCGCCGCGTTGGAGGCGTTGGCGGGCCGGTCGGGGCCGGTGGTCGGCGACCGCCGTGACGGCGTCTACGCATGGTTCGTCAGGCCCGGTGCGGCGGACGGCTGGCGGGAGTGCCTGCCGGTCGAGGTGTACGGCGTGGCCTGCCGCCTGCTGGTGCCCTCGCTCGGCGCCGGCCACGGGCGGTGGGTGGAGTGGGTGGTCAGGCCGGAGCCCGGCTGGGACGCCCTGACCGACGCGCGGGAGCTGCGCGACGCCCTGACCGCCACCGCACGCCAGGCCGTGGGCGGTCCGCGTCCGGAGCCGGGACGGTGAGCGCGGTGGTGCCGTTCTGCGGCTGGTGCTTCACGACGCTCGGCGCCCTCGTCACGGTCGGGTTCGTCGAGGTGAACTCCGGGCCCGGCTGGTACCGCCACGCCTGCGCGGCGTGCGTCGCGCACCACGGGATCGTGCCGGCGGACGAGCAGCCCGACGGTTGGCGTGGCGAGGTCACCTACCGGGCGGGGACGGCGAGGTGAGGGGCGGTGAGGGTCTGCGGTGGGTGGACGGCCACCCCTGGTACGGGCGGCAGGTCGTTCATCCACGGACCGGCCGGACCGGGCGGCTGGGCCTGGTGATCGAGCACCTGGTCCGTGACGACCTCGGGCGCGAGCGGGTGGTCTGGTCGGAGGCCCACATGCGGCCCCTCGACGGGTCGGGGCGCGAGTGGCGTGCCGACCTCGACGACCTCAGGCGCGTCGACGAGCCGGGCCCCGCCGAGCGGGGCGTGGTGGGTGGCCCCGGCTGACACCGCTGACACGTAGAGAATCCCGGCCGCCCCCGGCGGCCGGGTACGTCCCCCGACCGGACCAGCCCCGAGCGGCCCAGCGGCGCTCCCCCAGCCTGGCAGCTGGGAGGTGCCCCCAGTCGCTCCCGCCCCGGTCCGCCTCTTCACTGAGGTGCCGCACCGCGGTGAGGGACACCCCCGCCCACCCCGGGACCGCTGATTCACACCCACACCCCGGGGTGGGCGGACCACCAAGACCCCCGCGTCGGCCGCCCCTCGGCCGCCGACGGCCGGCCGTCGGGCTCAGCCCTCGTACCCCTCCACCTCGCCCGGCGGGCGGACCGCCGCGGCGTCCGGGTTCTCGCCGAACTCGCTGCGGGCCCGGCGCTGCCGCAGCAGGTCCCAGCACTGGTCGAGCCGGACCTCCAGCTCGGTGAGCCGGACGCGCTCGTCCGGCGTCAGGCCCTGCCCGGTGGCGCGGTCGCGCAGCACGCGCTCCTCCGCCACCAGTTGGTCGACCTCCCGCAGGATGTCCCTGTCCTCCATGCCGGGTCCTTCCTGCCGGTCCTGCCAGGTTGTCCTACCGGGTGTTCCCTCCCGCAGCCTATGCCGGCCGCGGCCCGCCGGCATCCGGGGCCGGGGCTGCGCGACGTCTTGACGTGTCAGGGACATGGTGCGTTGATGGGAGCGCTCCCGCGCGAAGTTTCGTCAGATGACTAAGTTTCTACCTCACAGCATGGAGTCGCAGTGAGAAAACGGAGAAAACTGGCCGCCCTCCTCGCGGGACTGGCCACCCTCCTCGGCCTCGTCGGCCTCGGAAGCCTGGCCTCCACCGCCCAGGCGCAGCCGCCCAGCGCCGCCGCCACCGGCATCCACATCAGCGACGGGCGGGTGCTCGAAGCCAACGGCAACGACTTCGTCATGCGCGGGGTCAACCACGCCCACACCTGGTACACCCACCAGACGCAGTCGTTCGCCGACATCAAGGAGTTCGGCGCCAACACCGTCCGCGTCGTCCTCGGCAGCGGCCAGCGCTGGGGGCCGGACAGCCCCGAGAGCGTCGCCAACGTCATCGAGCTGTGCAAGGCCAACCGCATGATCTGCGTGCTGGAGGTCCACGACACCACCGGCTACGGCGAGGAGGCGACGGCCGCCTCGCTGGACCAGGCCGTCGACTACTGGATCGGCCTGAAGGACGTCCTCGTCGGCCAGGAGGACTACGTCATCATCAACATCGGTAACGAGCCCTGGGGCAACACCAACCCCGAGGGCTGGACCGAGCCGACCATCGCCGCCATCGGGAAGATGCGCGACGCGGGCTTCGAGCACACGATCATGATCGACGCGCCGAACTGGGGCCAGGACTGGCAGAACGTCATGCGCACCAACGCGCAGACCGTCTACGAGGCGGACCCCACCGGCAACCTGCTCTTCTCGATCCACATGTACAGCGTCTACCAGGACGCCGCGACCATCACCAGCTACCTGAGCTCGTTCGTCGACGCCGGGCTGCCGATCGTCATCGGCGAGTTCGGCGGGCCCGCCGACCAGTGGGGCGACCCGGACGAGGACAGCATGATGGCCGCCGCCGAGGCGCTCGACATCGGCTACCTGGCCTGGTCCTGGAGCGGCAACACCGACCCCATCCTCGACCTGGTCCTGAACTTCGACCCGACGCAGATCACCGCCTGGGGCGAGCGCATCTTCAACGGCCCCAACGGCATCGCCCAGACCGCGGTCGAGGCCACCATCTTCGGCGGCGGCTCCGACGACACCGAGGCGCCGACCGCGCCCGGCGCCCCGAGCGCCTCCGCCGTGACGGCCGACTCCGCGGCCCTGAGCTGGTCCGCCGCCACCGACAACGTCCGCGTCACCGGCTACGACGTCGTCAGCGTCGGCCAGGACGGCGAGGAGACGATCGTCGCCAGCTCCACCACCCCCTCGGCCACCGTCACCGGCCTGACCGCCGAGACCGACTACACCTTCGCCGTCTACGCCCGCGACGCCGCCGGCAACCGCTCCGAGCGCTCGCCCACCGTGGCCGTCACCACGGGCGAGGGCAGCACGCCGGGCGGCACCTGCGCCGTCGGCTACCGGGTGGTCAACGACTGGGGCAGCGGCTTCCAGGGCGAGATCACGATCCGCAACACCGGTGACGAGACCATCAGTGGCTGGTCCCTGGCCTTCGCCTTCCCCGACGGCCAGACCATCACCAACATGTGGGGCGGCACGCCCAGCCAGAACGGGGCCGACGTGACCGTCAACGCCGCGTCCTACACCAGCACCATCCCGGCCGACGGCTCGGTCTCCGTCGGCTTCACCGCGAACCGGGGCGCCAGCAACGACGCCCCGACCGCGTTCACCCTCAGCGGCAGCGCCTGCGCCGTCGCCTGACGGGCCTGACGCCCCCCGGCCACCAGGGGGGCGCATCCCCCGCCCGTCGGCGGAGTCACAACGGCTCCGCCGACGGGCCCGGCCGCGACGGAGACGAGGGCGGGCTGGACCGGGCCCAACGGGCGGGAGACGGCTCAGGCGAGCGAGGCGAGCACCTCGTCCACGTAGGCGTTGCGGAACCGGCCCTCCGGGTCCCGCTCCGCCACCAGCCGCGCGAAGTCCGCCAGCCGCTCGTACCTCCCGCCGGCGCCGGCCCCGTGCCCGGCCGCCGTGGTCAGCTTCCCCCAGTGCGGCCGCGCCCCCAGCGGCAGCAGCCGCTCCTCCACGGCCGCCAGCACCGGCAACACCGCCTCGACGTCCCTCACCCACGTGAAGTGGAACGCCACGGAGTCCCGCCCGTACGCGGGGCTGAGCCACTGCTCCTCGGCGGCGATCGTCCGCACCTCCGACACCTGGAGCAGCCCCTCGAACGCCGCGCCCATCGCGCCCAGCGCCGCGAACGCCTCCGGCGCCGCCGCGCGGGGCAGGAACAGCTCCGACTGGAGCTCCTCGCCGTTGCTCGGGGTGAACTCGGGACGGAAGTGCGGCAGCCGCTCGTGCCACGGCCCGACCGACCCCAGCTGCTCGGTGCAGTACGCGGGCGGCATGCCCGGCACCGGGTGCCACGGCTCGTCCGCCAGCCGCCCGCCCTGCCACTCCTCGCCCAGGTGCCCGGCGTCCTCCCGGTCGGTGCGGCGCTTCAGCACCACCGTGCCCGTGCCGCCGTGCCAGTCGGTGAACAGGCTCACGCTGTACGCCGCGCCCGCCACGTCCGTCACGTACCGGGGCGCCACGGCGGCGAGCGGCACCCCGAGGTACACCCACTGCGCCACCTCGAAGGCCGGCTCGATCTCCAGCGTGAGGGCGGTGACGACGCCGAGCGCGCCGAGGCTCACCACCGCGCCGTCGAAGCCGGGCTCCCCCCGCTCCAGCCGCGCGAGGCCGCCGTCGGCTCCGACGAGTTCCAGGCCCGTGACCGCCGAGGCCAGCCCGCGCAGCGCGTTGCCCGAGCCGTGGGTGCCGGTGGCGACGGAGCCGGCCACCGAGATGTGCGGCAGCGACGCCATGTTGGCCAGCGCGAAGCCGCGCGCGTGCAGCGCCGCGGCGACCTCCGCGTACCGCATGCCGGCGGTGACGGTCACCCGCCGGGCGTCGGCGTCGACCTCCACGCGGCGCGGCAGCCCGTCGACTCGCACGAGCTCGTCGTCGCTGTCGGCGACGCGGCTGAACGAGTGCCCGCTGCCCAGCGCCCGCACGCGGCGCGCGCCCGCCACGATCCGCCGCAGCTCTCCCACGCTCGCGGGGCGGTGCACGCGCGCCGCGCCGAAGGTGAGGTTGCCCGCCCAGTTCTGTCCCGGTGTGCCCGTCGTCAGCATGAGCAGACCGTAGTACGAGCTCCGCCCCGGCTGGCAACCTTCGGCGGCCGAGCGGCGACAGGGAGGGGGAAGGCCGCGCACCGGAGACGGGCCACCAGAGGGTCCGAACCCGGAGAGAACCCACCAAGACCGTGGAAACCCCATGAAGAGGGAAACGATGACCTTCGCCACGATCCCCCGGCCCGGCAGGACCACCGCCGCGCTTCTCGCCGCGCTCGGCGCGGCCGGCGCGTTCGCCCTCGCGGCCCCGCCGTCGGCCTCCGCCCAGGGCACGACGATCGTCGTGGCCGTGGACGGCGACGACGCGGCGGCGGGCACCGTCGAGGAGCCGCTGGCCACCGTCCAGGCGGCGGTGGACCGGGCCGGCCCCGGTGACACCATCGCGCTGCGCGGCGGCACCCACGCCCTGACCGACGACAACATCACCATCGCCACCTCGGGCGAGGCGGGCAGCCCCATCACCCTGGGGCCCTACCAGGGCGAGCACGTCACCATCGACGGCGAGCAGCTGCCCGCCACCGACACCCCGGTCGGCGGCAGCGTCCCGCGCGCCGAGCGGGGCGCCATCCACATGGAGGCGTCGCACTGGCGCATCCACGACCTGGAGATCGTCAACGGTCCGTACGCCGTCTACTGCGACGGCTGCGACCACAACGAGTTCCTGAACCTCTCCACCCACCACAACTACGAGACGGGCTTCCAGCTCCAGGGCGCCTCCAGCCACAACCTCATCGCCGGCCTCGACTCCTACGCCAACCGCGACCCCCGCAAGAACGGCGAGAGCGCCGACGGCCTCGGCATCAAGGAGGGCTCGGGCGAGGGCAACCGCGTCGTCGGAGCCCGCCTGTGGCACAACGCCGACGACGGCTTCGACGCGTGGGAGTTCCTCTCCGCCGTCGAGATCGAGGACACCATCGCCTACGGCAACGGCGTCAACCGCTGGGGCTTCCCCGACTGGGGCGGGGACGGCAACGGCTTCAAGATGGGCGGCGGCGACGAGGACCTCCCCGCCGACCACGTCCTGAGCAACGCGATCGCCTTCGACAACGCCGCCGACGGCGTCACCGACAACAGCAACCCGGGCGCGCTGGAGATCTCCCGCGTCACCACCTTCCGCAACGGCGCGACGGGCTTCGACGTGGACGTGTCCGCCTCCACGCTGACGGCCTGCCTGTCCGTGGCCGACGCCGAGGCCGTGGCGCTCGGGGACTCCTCGACCTCCGTCGGCAGCTCCTGGGACCTCGGGGGTACGTGGGACGAGGGCGCGCTGGCGTCCACCGACCCCACCGAGATCACCGGGCCCCGCACGCCCGACGGCTCGATCCCCGGCTCCGACTTCCTGGTGCCGGCCGACGGCACCCCCGTGGGCGCCCGCTTCTAGCCGGCCTCCCGTGGCCGGTGACCGGCCCACGGTGACCGGTATGCGGTGACCGGCTGGACGGCTGTCCCGCCCGGCCGGTCACCGTGCCGCGCGCCCCGGCGACGCCCGGCGGCCCGGCCCGCCGCGAGTCCCCGCCGGCCCCGAGAGGACAGGGCCGGGCGGAGGTGATCCTCACCACGTGGGGCGCGGAAGCCGGCCTGTCGCCCGCCCGCCGCACGTCACGTGCGGATCGTCACGGACGCCCCGGCGAGGGCGCCGGACCCGGCGGTGACACAGTGGAAGGCGCCGCCCGCCCGCCAGGACAACCGGAGACCGACCCCTCCATGCGACTGCTGCTCATTCGACACGGCCAGACCCCCTCCAACCTCAAGCACCTGCTCGACACGGCCGAACCCGGCCCCGCGCTGACGCCGCTGGGCCAGCAGCAGGCGGCCGCCCTCCCGGACGCGCTCGCGGCGGAGAGGATCGAGGCCCTCTACGCGTCCACGCTGCTGCGCACCCAGCTCACCGCCGCGCCGCTGGCCGCCCGGACGGGGCTGGAGGTCGTCGTGCGGGCGGGCATCCGGGAGCTCGCGGCCGGCGAGCTGGAGATGCGGGGCGACGACCAGGCGATCGAGACCTACCTGACCACGGCCTTCGCCTGGTCGGCGGGGGAGACCGCCCGTCGGATGCCGGGAGGGGAGAACGGCGTCGAGGCGCTGGGGCGCTTCGACGCCGTGGTCGAGGAGGCCGCGCGCACCGGGGCGGGGACGGTCGCCATGGTCAGCCACGGCGCCGTGATCCGCACGTGGACGGCCGCGCGGGCGGACAACGTCGACGTCGCCTTCGCGGCCGCCCACGAGCTGCGGAACACGGGTGTCGTCATCCTCTCCGGCGCCCCGGAGAAGGGCTGGCGTGTCCTCCGGTGGGAGGACCGGTCCGTCGGCCCCGAGGACGGCGGCCCGCACGCGAGCGGACCCGCGGGCGAGCCCCTGTGACGAGGCCGTACCGCCGCGAGCCCGCCACCGGTCACCGGTCGAGCGCTCGCCACGCGGGAGCGAGGACCGCCCAGACCTGCTTGTCGTAGCGCGTGCCCTCGTAGGGCCACGCCTCGCGCCGCACGCCCTCCAACGTCATGCCGAGCCGCTTGGCCACCGCCGCGCTGCGGTCGTTGTCGGACCGGCAGTGCCACTCGGCCCGGTGCAGTCCGCGGGCGGAGAACGCCCAGTCCAGCAGCACGCGGCACGCCCGCGTGACCAGGCCGTGGCCCTCCCCGGCCGGCTCCAGCCAGCAGCCGAGCTCGCACGAGCCGAGGGCGGTTTGGAAGTCGGTGAACATCACGCCGCCGACCAGCACTCCCTCCCGCCAGATGCCGTACAGGCGGGCGCCGTCGGCGGCCTGGTGGTCGGCGTACCGCCGAAGCGTGGCCCGTGCCCCGGCCAGGTCGTCGGTGACGAACGTGGCCCCGACCCATGGGCGGATGTGCTCCCGGGCCCGGTCGAGGTGGTCGGCGAACTCCTCGGCGTGCCAGACCTCCAGCGGGCCGAGGTGGGCGTCGTCGTGCAGCGGCAGCGAGAACATGGGGACCTTCCCTTCAGGTGAAACGTGGTGGCCGGGCTGGTGAGCGGGTGGCCGCGGCCTGACCCGGGCGCCCGCGGTCGGTGCCATGCCTCGGGACTCACGGCTGGAGCGCGACCTTGACCGCCTGGCGGCTGTCCATGGCCTGGTAGGCGGTGGCGACCGCGTCCAGGGGCAGCACGGCCGAGAGGACGGGCGACGGGTCCAGACGCCCGGTCAGGACGTCGGCGAGCAGGGGCTCCAGGTAGCGGCGGGCGGGTGCGACGCCCGCCCGCAGGGTGATGTTGTGGCGGAAGAGCCGGTAGAGGTCGACGCGGTCCACGCCGTGGGGGACGCCGACGGAGCCGATGGTGCCACCGGCCCGGACCAGGTCGATCGCGAGGTCCACCGCGGACTGCGTGCCCGCGCACTCGGCCACCGCCGGCACGCCGCCCCCGGTCTCCTCCCGGACGAGGCCGACGGTGGCGGGGTCGTCCGCCGCCAGGAGGTCGGTCGCTCCCATGCGCCGGGCGAGGTCGCCGCGCTCGGGGTGGCGGCCGAGGAGGATGACGCGTTCCGCTCCGGCGCGGCGGGCGGCGAGGGTGGCGCACAGCCCGACGGCGCCGTCGCCGAGGACGACGACGGTCGATCCCGGTCGGACGTCGGCCAGGGAGGCGGCGTGAACGCCTGTCGCCATGACGTCGGTCAACGGAAGCAGCCGGCGGAGCAGCGCGGCGTCCGCCGCCTCGCGCACCGGGACGAGCGTGCCGTCCGCGAAGGGCACACGGACCGCCTCCGCCTGCCCCCCGTCGTGGTGGCCGCCCCAGAAGCCGCCGTCGGGGCAGGAGGTGAACAGGCCGTCGCGGCACGCCAGGCAGGTGCCGTCCGCGAAGGCGAACGGCGCGAGGACGAGATCGCCCGGTCGGACCCGAGCGACGTCCGTGCCGACCTCCTCCACGACGCCGATCCATTCGTGGCCCATCCGGTCACCGGGAGTGAACGACTCCCGGCCGCGGTAGGGCCACAGGTCGGACCCGCACACGGCGGCGAGGCACACGCGCACCAGCGCGTCGCCCGGCCGCCGGATCACCGGGTCGGGGACGTCGACCAGCCGGACGCGTCCGACCTGCTCCAACACCGCTGCTCTCATGGGTGATCATGCTAGGGTTCGGCCGCCCGTTCGCCCATGTCACTTCGACGGCATCCGCGCGCGACGGCCGTCGATCCGGAGGCTTCTCCCCAGGAAAGGTTACGCATCGTCACCCATGGACAGCGCCGACATCGCGATCATCCGCGAGCTCTCCCGGAACGCCCGGGTCAGCCTCGCCGAGCTGGGCCGCCGGGTGTCTCTCAGCCGGCCGGCGGTCGCCGAGCGGGTACGGCGGCTGGAGGAGTCCGGAGTGATCAGGGGCTACGGTGCCGACCTCGACCTCGCCCGGCTCGGGCTCGGCCTGAGGGCCCACGTCTCGCTGCGCCCACGGCACCGTTCCGTCCGGAACGCGCAGGGCGTGCGTGACCGCCTCCTCGCCATCGGACACGTCCTGTCCTGCGTCCACGTCACCGGCGAGAACTGCTACGAGCTGGCGATCGCCGTGCGGGACGCGCGGCAGCTGGAAGAGGTCATCGAGCGCCTGACGGAACTGGGGGACACCACCACCGGCGTCGTCCTGTCCGAACCCGTGCACGCGCGCGAGGTGGACGTCACCGCCTGGCTCCCGCGGGACGGCGCGTCGTGAGCACCCGCGTCCGCCCCTGACACCTCCGTCCGCGGACCGGACCGGCCGGCGTCAGCGGCTCGGTCCGGTCCGCGTCGCGTCGCGTCGCGTCGGTGATCCCGCACCGGACGAATCCGTCCTATCCACCGACCAGCCGGCGGCGGTGAGAACCTCGCCCTCAGGCCCCGGCGAGCGCCGCGCGGGCCGCGACGGCCGTGCGGGTCTCCTCGGCGACGAGGTCGGCGTTGATGGCCGCGGCGGCGCGCACCCCCGCCGCCGCGGCGGACACCACCTGGTCCATGAGGCTCGCGACGTTGCCCGCGACCCACACGCCCGGCACGGCCGTCCCGCCCATCGGGTCCTCGGGCTCGACCTGGCTGCCGATCGGGTGCCCGGCCCACTCCTGCACGGCGGGGGAGAGGCCGAGGCCGGCGAGGATCTCCGCCCGCGCGGCCATGCGCGGCGCGGCGGCCAGGGCGGCGAGCGGCACCCGGCCGCCGTCGGCCAGGGTGACACCGGTGAGCCGGTCCTCCGCCACCGTCAGGCCGGTCACCTCCCCCTCCACCACCCGGACGCCGCGCGCCGCGAGCTGCTCGTACTCCTCGGCCGTGGGGGCGGGCGCCGTGTGCCGCAGCAGCGTGACGTCCTGGCTCCACTGCCGCCACAGCAGCGCGCCGTGGACGGCCTGCGGTCCGGTGGCGAGCACGCCGATCGGCTGGTCGCGGACCTCCCAGCCGTGGCAGTAGGGGCAGTGGAGGACGTCGCGGCCCCAGCGCTCCGCGAGACCGGGGACCGGGGGCAGCTCGTCGACCAGGCCCGTCGCGACGAGCAGCCGGTCGCAGAACACCGCCGAGCCGTCGTCGAGGACCACCCGGAAGCCGTCCTCCCCGCGCTCCACGGTGGCGACGGTGCCCGGCTCGATCTCGCCGCCGTACCCGGTGACCTCCTGCCGCCCGGCCGCGAGGAACACCTCCGGCGGGGTGCCCTCGCGCCCCAGGTACCCGTGGATGCCGGCCGCGGGGGCGTTGCGTGGCCGCCCGCCGTCGACCACCAGCACCCGGCGCCTGGCGCGCGCCAGCACCAGCGCCCCGCTCAGCCCGGCGGCGCCGCCCCCGACGACCACCACCTCGTACCGCCGCTCCCGCCGTCCTTCGGGCTTCGTCGTCGCCATGCCCGTCACTCCTTCGCTCTCCTCGCGTGCGTCGCGTCCACCGCGAGACTCCGCCCTCACCGGTCCGCTTGACAAGATTCCTTGCCGTATCGGCAAATGGAGAGGTGAACAACGACCGAGACGGCGACAGCAACGGCGACAACAAGGGCGACAACGACCGCGGTGACGCTCGCGGCGGCGACCGCGGCGGCGACCGGGACCTCACACGCGTCCTCACGGAGGTCGGCCCCCGCCTGCGGGCGGTGCGCCAGACCCGCGGCACGACCCTGGCCGAGCTGAGCGAGACCACCGGCATCTCCCAGAGCACGCTCTCGCGCCTGGAGTCGGGCCAGCGCCGGCCGACGCTGGAGCTGCTGCTGCCCCTGGCGCGCGCCTACCGCGTCCCCCTCGACGAGCTGGTCGGCGCCCCGCCGACCGGCGACCCCCGCGTCCACGCCCGCCCCTTCACGCGCTTCGGGCAGACCTTCGTGCCGCTGACGCGCTATCTCGGCGGCCTCCACGCCTACAAACAGATCCTCCCCGTCGGCTACGGCGGCGAGGGCCGGCCCGAGCAGCGCGTCCACGAGGGGTACGAGTGGCTCTACGTGCTCTCCGGACGGCTGCGCCTCGCCCTCGGTGAGAACGACCTGGTCCTCACCTCGGGCGAGGTCGCGGAGTTCGACACCCGCGTGCCCCACGGCTTCGCGAACGCGGGCGAGATCCCCGTGGAGTTCCTCAGCCTCTTCGGCGCCCAGGGCGAACGCATCCACGTCCGCGCCCGGCCCTCGGAGTGAGCCGCGCCCTTCCTACCTACGGGGCGGCGAAGCGGATGACCGGCTTGACCGTCCGGCCCTGGTGCATGTCGGCCGCGGCCCGGTTCAGCTCGTCCAGCGTGTAGTACCGCACCAGCCGCTCCAGCGGGAGCCCGCCGTCCTGGTGCAGCCGGATCAGCCGGGGTATGAGCGCCGCCGGGTCGGCGTCGCCGATCGTGACGCCCACGACCCGCTTGCCCGTCAGCAGCCCCTGCATGTCGAGGGCCACCTCGGTCCCCGGCGGCGGGGCCCCCACCACCGCGCACTGCCCCCGCACCGCCAGACCGTCCACGGCGCCGCGCAGCACCTCGGGACTCGCCGTGGTCTCGACGACCGCGTCGACGCCGCGCCCGCCGGTGATCTCCGCGAGCCGTGCCGCCACGTCCTCCTTGCCGGCGGTGACGGTGTGGGTGGCGCCCAACTCGGCGGCCAGGGCCAGCCGCTCGGGCAGCAGGTCGATGCCGACGACCGTCACCAGCGGCAGCTGGGCCGCCGCCATCACGGCCGCCAGGCCCACCGTGCCCGTGCCGAAGACCGCCAGCGTCTGACCGGGCGCCGGGCGCAGCACGTTCCACACCGTGCCGAAGCCCGTCAGCACCCCGCAGCCCAGCGGCGCCAGCACCGCCAGGTCCGCGTCGGGGCCGACCCGCACGACGCTGCGCTCGTCCGCCAGGGCGTACTCGGCGAAGGAGGACTGGCCGAAGAAGCGGCCGCCGAGCGGCCGCCCGTCGCGGCTGAGCGTCGCCGAGCCGTCGACCCGCGTCCCCGCCAGCAGGTTGTGCGCCATCCAGCTGGCGCAGTACGCGGGGTGTCCGTCGCGGCAGCCGACGCACGCGCCGCAGGAGGTGAAGCTGAGCACCACCTGGTCGCCCGGCTCCACGGAGGTCACCGCGGAGCCGACCCGCTCCACGACGCCCGCGCCCTCGTGGCCGAGCACGCCCGGCAGCCGGAACGGGGCGCCCGCCGCCCGCACCAGCAGGTCGGTGTGGCACAGCCCGGCGGCCACCATCCGCACCAGCACCTCGGTGGGGCGCGGCTCGTCCAGCGTCACCTCCTGCACGGTGAACGGCGCGCCCGCCTCCTCGACCACGGCGGCTCTCGTGGTGATCATCTGTCGTCTCCCGTGTCGTCGTCCCTGGTGCTGTCGTCCCTGGTGGTGTCGTCCACCACGGCGCTCTCCGCCACGGCGCTGTCCGGCATGGCGATGGCGACCGACTTGGTCTGGAGGTAGGCGTCCAGCCCCTCGGGCCCGCCCTCCCGCCCGTACCCGGACTGGCCGTAGCCGCCGGAGGGCATGGCCGCGTCCAGCAGCGGCCACGCGTTGACCCACACGCTGCCCGACCTGAGCCTGGCGGCGACCCGGTGAGCGCGCGTCAGGTCGCGGGTCTGGAGGCCGGCGGCCAGCCCGTAGGGAGTGCCGTTGGCCAGGCGTACCGCCTCCTCCTCGGTGTCGAACGGCTGCACCGTCAGGACGGGTCCGAAGATCTCCTCCTGCACGTACGGCGACTCCTGCTCCACGCCCGTCAGCACCGAGGGCGAGATCCAGAACCCGCCGCGGCCGGCGTCGCCGCCGGCGACCGCGGGCTCGGCGTCGCCGAGGACCGTCACGCCGTCCTTGGCGGCCCGCTCCAGGACGTCGCGGACCTTCCGCAGGTGCCGCGGCCCCGCCATGGGGCCGACGACGGTGCCCTCGGCGAACGGGTCACCGACCGGCACGTGCGCGCACGCCGCGCCGAGGGCGGTGACGACGTCCTCGTACAGCGGACGCTCCACCAGCAGCCGGGATCCCGACATGCAGAACTGGCCGGTGTTGTAGACGAAGGCGCTGACCGCCGTGTGGACCGCCGCGTCGAGGTCGGCGTCGGCGAAGACGAGGTGGGCCCCCTTGCCGCCGAGTTCGAGGGTGACGGGCGTCAGGGTCCGCGCGGCCGTGGCGGCGATGGCGCGTCCCACCGCCGTCGAGCCGGTGAAGGCGATCTTGTCGACCCGCGGGTCGCGCACCAGCGCCTCGCCGGTCGCGGCGCCGCCGGTGACGACGTTGAACACCCCGTCCGGCACGCCCGCGTCCCGCAGCAGCTCGGCCATGGCCAGGGCGGTCAGCGGGGTCTCCTCGGCCGGCTTGTGCACCACCGTGTTGCCCGCGGCCAGCGCTGCGGCGATCTTGATGCTGGAGAGGATGAGGGGGAAGTTGAACGGGCTGATCGCGGCCACCACGCCGAGGGGTTCCCTGCGGGTGTAGGCGAACGCGGGGGTGGCGATGGTCCGCGTGGCCCCCTGGATGCCGACGGCGGCGGTGGCGTAGTACTCCAGGTGTTCGACGGTCCTGGGCACGTCGACGGCGCGGGTGAAGGTGATCGGCTTGCCGACGTCGAGCGACTCCAGCCGCGCGAACTCCTCCGCCCGCTCCCGCAGCAGCCCGGCCGCCCGCAGCAGCACCGCGCCGCGCTCGCGGGGGGTGGTGCCCGCCCACGGGCCCGCGTCGAACGCCCGACGGGCCGCGTCGACGGCCCGCGTGACGTCCCGTGGCCCGGCCTCGACGGCCGTGGTGACCACCGCGCCCGTCGCGGGGTCGAGGATGTCCCGACGCTCCCCGCTCCCCTCCTGCCACGTCCCGTCGACGAAGAGCCGTGCCGGGGGCAGTGGCCCCGGTCTGGCCGTGTCCGTTGTCATGGGTTCGTCCACTCTGTCTGTGGTCCTCGTGATGTCCTCGTGGTGCTCGGTGCTCGGTGCTCGGTGCTCGGTGCCGTGCCCGGCGCCCGGTGCCGTCGTCGTTGGGCGACACCGGCGCCCTCGGGGGTCGCGGGCGAAGGACGGCCGCCGCATGGCGGCGACGTCACCCGTAGTACCGCGTGACGCTCTGGAGCACGCAGGCGGGCTTCGCGTTGCCCTCGACCTCCATCGTCCCGTCCACGGTGACCTGGAGACCGCCCGTCACCTCCGCCACCTCCGCGATCCGGCCCGCCAGGCGGATCCGGGCCCCGGAGGGCACCGGCGCCGGGAAACGGACGCGGTTGAGGCCGTAGTTGATCTTCGCGGTGACGCCGTCCACGGTCAGCAGCTGTCCCATCAGCGGCGCGCAGAGGGAGAGCGTCAGGTATCCGTGGGCGACGGGCCCGCCGAAGGGGCTCTCGCGGGCCGCGCGGTCGACGTCGACGTGGATCCACTGGTGGTCGTCCGTGGCGTCGGCGAAGCGCCCGACACGGTCCTGGCTGACGGTGACCCAGTCGCTGACCCCCAGGTCGGCGCCGGAGAGCCGAGCCAGCTCCGCGAGTCCGTTGACCGTGATGCCCATGACGGTGCGACTCCTATCGATGGACTAGGGATCCTAGGCGAAGCAGGGCCCACCGTATACGCGTCGCCCGCGACTTCCCGCGGTGTTGCGTCGACGGGACGACACGGGTTCCGCCGCTCCCTCGTCCGTGTGAATCGCGCTCCACGGCCCCGGCGCGGTGGGACGCGACGCGGCCTGCCCGAGGGCCCGCCCCACCGACACGAGACGGTCACGCGGGGTCAGCCGGGTGCAACGTTCAGCTGTCAGGATGCCGGCATGACCAGGCAAAACGAGCACATCACACGGAAGCGGGCCCCACGGATGGCGTCCCGTCGCCGCCGGACCCTCGTTCTCGCGGCCACGGCCCTGGCCCTCGTCGCCGCGCCCCTGACCTCGTCCGCCGCCTCGGGCGAGAGCGCCGTGCGGCGGGTCGACGTGGCGCTGGAGTGGTACGACGTCACGGCCGAGTCGGTCGCCGCCGCCCCCGCGGGGGCGCAGGTCACCAACAGTCGTACCTGGGCGATCGGTTGGCTCGCCGCGGCCCGCGCCCTCGACGGCGACGGCGGCCGGCGGTCGTCCGCCTACCGGGACGCGGCGCTCGCCGGCGCCGTCCACCACGCCCTCGTCACGCTCGTCCCGACCCGGGCCGCGGAGCTCGACGCCGCGCTGGCGACCACCCTGGACCGCGTCCCCGACGGCGCCGACGAGGAGCGGGGCCTCGCGGCGGGACGCGCCGAGGCCCGGGCGCTGCTGGCCGACCGCGAGGGAGACGGGCTCGACCCCGCCTCGGTCAACAGGGCGTTCGCCGCCCCCGAGCCGGCCCCCGGCGTGTGGCAGCCGACCCCGCCCGACCACGGGCCCGCGCTCCAGGCGGGACTCCGTGACGCCCGGCCGTTCCTGTTGGAGAGCGCCGACCAGTACCGCCCGGCTCCGCCGCCCGCGCCCGACTCCGAGGCCGCCCGCGCCGACCTGGCGGAGGTGCGGGAGCTCGGCGGCGCCGACAGCGTCAGCCGGACCGCGGAGCAGACCGAGATCGCGCAGTTCTGGTACGGCTCCTCCCTCACCCTCTACACCGAGCCGCTGCGCGTCGCGTTGTCGCGGTCCGGCGAGCCGCTGGCCGAACGCGCCCGACTCGTCGCGCTCTTCCACGTCGCCCTGGTGGACACCCAGATCGCGACCTCGGACACCAAGTACGCCTACCTTGCCTGGCGTCCGGTCACCGCGATCCGCGCCCAGGACGACCCGGAGTGGACGCCGCTGCACGTCACCCCGTCCCACCCGGACTACCCCAGCGGCCACAACACGTACTCCGGCGCCGCGGAGGGCGTCCTGACCGCCCTCGTCGGCGAGCTGGCCGAGCCGTTCGACCTGACGAGCCCGACCGCACCGGGCGTGACCCGCACCGTCACCAGCTGGCGGCAGCTGTCGGACGAGAACGTCGACGCCCGGGTCTACTCCGGCATCCACACCAGGACCGCCGACGAGGTCGGCGTCCAGCTCGGCCTCGACGTCGCCGCGCACACGCTCGCGACGGCGGACCGGCTCTTCCGCTAGACGGCCGCGCCGGCCGCGAGCGCGTTCCCCGACCGTCCCCCGCGGCCCGGCCCGGCCCACAGCGGTCGGGCCGGGCTTCCCGGGCGACCAACTCCGGGGGCGGTGGGGGATCGCGACCCGGACGTGACGCTCCGCGCACGCCGCCGTGGGACCACGAGCGCCCGCCGGCGGTCCGCGACGTCGACGGCGAGGCGTCGTCCTGATACCGACTCCGTCGCCCCACGCGCCGCCGGCCGTGACGCGCCCCGGCCCGCCTGCTCCCCGTTGCCCCGCCTCGCGGGCCCCACGCGCCGAGAAAGATCCCGTGCTCGTCCGCGAAGGCGCGGCGGCACAGGCCGTGGCAGAAACCGAACAGGGGTTCCCCGTCTGCGCCGGTGAGCCGTCGGTCGTGGCGTCACGGTAGGGGCCGGCCGGCGGCGCGCTCGGTGTCGGCCGGGACGCCGGTGACGTTCTCCGGACGCTCTCGCTCAACTCCCTGCGCCACGACGCCGGGGCGGTGACGCGCACCAGGTAACGCGGTGGGCTCGCGGGGAGTAGTCGACGGGCCGGGGAGCGCGGAAGGCGGCGTGGCGGAGGGCGGACCGTCGAGCGACGTGCTGTCGTGGCGTGCGATCCGGAAGGGCTCCGAAAATTTTCGGTGGAGATGCCTGGAGATCTTGAGGGGTTCGTGTGGGTCCGTCGGGTGCTTCGCCGCGTTGACCTGGCCTGATAGGCGTTCAGGGGTGTTCTGACAACGACATGTTTCCCGTAAACCTTGCGGAAACTGTTGACAACTCAACGGGGTCCTCCCAGCATGGTCATGACATCGACAGGCCTCCCCACCGCACCCCCACGTCACCACTGTCGATCCGGGTCACCCGCGCGATCTGGCCCTTACGGTCGTGAGCCGCACGCCGACCGGCCAGCTCCCGCAGCCGCGAAAACGCCGACGTTCCGTCGGCGACCTCGCCCTGGTCATCGACGGCCTGACATCCCTGTCGAGTCGCCCACGCTGCCTGGCCTCCGCCAGCCCTTACGAGGAGGAAGCATGACCATGGAGAACAATCCCGCGCCGATGATCGGCCGCAGGGGACTGATCGGCGGTGTCGGCGCGCTGGCCCTCGGCGGCGCGGCCGGGCTGATGCTGCCCGGGACCGCCAGGGCCCAGCAGACCATCACCACCAACCAGACCGGCAACCACAACGGGTACTACTACTCCTTCTGGACCGACTCCCAGGGCTCGGTCTCCATGACCCTGGGATCCGGCGGCAACTACAGCACCCAGTGGAACGGCACGAACAACTTCGTCTGCGGCAAGGGCTGGAGCAACGGCAGCCGCCGTACCGTGAACTTCAGCGGCTGGGTCAACCACGGCAGCAACGGCTACCTGGCCCTCTACGGCTGGACCTCCAACCCGCTGGTGGAGTACTACATCGTGGAGTCCCACGGACCGTACAACCCCAGCAGCGGCGGCGAGACGCGCGGCACGGTCAACGCCGACGGCAGCAACTACACCATCGTCCGATCCATGCGGTACAACGCGCCGTCGGTGGAGGGCACCCAGACCTTCCCGCAGTACTGGAGCGTCCGGCAGAACCACCGCAGCAGCGGCAGCCTCAACACCGGCACCCACTTCGACGCGTGGGCCCGCGCCGGCATGAACCTCGGCAGCTTCAACTACTACATGATCATGGCGACGGAGGGCTACCAGAGCAGCGGCAGCTCGAACATCACCGTGAGCTGACCCCCCGCCCCCTGCCCGCGCGGGGACGGACGGTCAGTGCACCTTCCAGCAGGACCAGGTAGGGATCCGGGGCTGTGGAGGGCCGCCCCTGTCGGCCACCTCCACGGCCCCGGTCTCATGCGCGCGGCGTTCGCGGTGTTCGCGGTGGTCGCGCCGTCAGGTGCTGTCAGGTCGGCGCGCCGCCGAAGCCGATCTCGTTCCCGTCGGGGTCGTGGAAGATCGCCTTCCGCACCCCGTTCTCGTACGTCTCCCGCATCGCCGGCTCCAGTCCGCGCCCGGCGATCGCCGCGAGCCGGGCGTCGAAGTCGTCGACGAAGACGGTGTGCATCGCGTGCCCCGCGCGCTCGGGGCTGTGCTCGACGTAGACATACCGGTGCTCGGCCAGCTCCCACACCGCCTCACTGTCGTTCGGCACGAAAGCCGGCGGCGAGCCGAACAGCCGCTCGTACCAGGCCAGCGCGGATCTGTAGTCCGCCACGGGAATCCCGGCGAAGAGGTCAACGGCCACGACACCCACACCTCTCTCCTCCACAGGGTCGCTTCGCGAGGGCAGACTCGGCCTCGCCGGGAAACTCATCGCCGACGGGCGTGGCGAGGGCTAATCACCCGATGGAGTGATGTTTGGGGTGTCTGTATCGGATGGTCGATAACGTGGGAAGTCTCACCATCCGGCGCGGACGAGGGAGTTGGGCCATGGATGCGGTGGAGCGACTGATCTGGGAGCTGCGGAGCAACGATCAGTGGGGAGCGGGCCGGGTCGAGGCGACCGAGTACGGCGTGCCGAACATCGAGCGCCTGACGTGTCTCGACGCACACGCCTGCGTCATCCGTTCGTACAACGTCCTGTACGTGCCCGGGCTTCTCCAACACCCCTCGTACGCCCTGGCCGCGACGAGGGCCGCGTACCCTCGTCTGTCCGAGTCGGAGTTGCGCCGCTGGGTCCTGATGCGCTCGGCGCGGACCCAGGCCTTTCTCGATCAGCTGGCCGCGGATCGCCTGACGGGAATCTTCGTCATCGGGCAGCAGGCGATCATGCACGAGATCGAGACCGAGGCTCACGCCCGGCAGCTTGAGTACCTGCTGCGCCTCATCGACACCCAGCCGGGGATCCGCGTGATGATCCTTCCCTTCGCCACCCCGCCCCCGCTGTTCACCGCGCACCTCTTCCTGTGGGCGTTCCCCGAGAGTGAGACCGGGGAGACTGAGAACAGGAGTACCCCTGCCTGCGCGTACATGGAGAACCCGGCTGGCGGAACGTACACGTCGCGGATCGACGACCTCGCGCGGGTCCGATCAGCCTGGGCGGACCTGGTGAGCGCCTCCATGGGACTCACCGAGTCGCGCAGTTACATCGCCGAAGTCCTTGGAGCCTGAGACCGATGACCACTCATGTCCCCACACACCACGGCGTTCCGTTCCGTACCTCGACCATGAGCAACGACGACTGTGTGGCGGTCGCGGCCGCCTTCACCACGTCGTCCTACAGCATCAACGACTGCGTCGCCGTCGCCGCGGTTCCCCCGGTGGTCGCCGTGGCCGACACCAAGACTGGGCACGCCCCTGTCGTCGAGGTGGCCCCGGCCGCCTGGAAGACGTTCGTCGCGCACCTGCGGCAGGACTGACGCCACGTCCCGCTCCGAGCCCGGCCGGTCCCCTTCCGGCCGGGCTCGTGCCGTTCCCGCCCCGGGCCCGGCCGGAAGGGATCGAGAGCCGGGGCGCATGTGATCACGCTGCGCATACACATTTCTTCGACGAGGCACGTTCCTGGTGTGAGCGATGCGAGCGACACCGGGCAGGACAGCAGTTCCGACCACGTCTCCCGTTCCGAGCAACTCCTCTTCGGCGGCCCGCTCCTCTACGACTCCGGCTGGAGCACCCACGAGGGCGCCTTCGTCCGGCTCGGCCTCGGCTCGATGCTGCGCGTGATGCCGAGGCTGGTGCTCACCGCGATGCGGCTCGCGCGGCAGGCGGACGCCGTCGCGCTGCGGATCCTCGCCGGGGCCGAGGTCGGGCGCGGGCTGGCGCAGGCGGTCGGGCTGGTGGCGGTCAACGCCGTGCTGGAGGCGCTGCTGGCCGGCGGCGAGGCGTCCGAGCGGCTGCGGGACGCGTTGCCCGCGCTCGCGGTCGTCGCCGTCACCGCGCTCGTCGCCGCCGTCCTCTCCGCCGCCTCCACGTACGGTCTGGGCCGCCTGGAGCCGAAGGTGGAGCGTGTCGCGACCGAGCGGTACCTCGACCAGGCGTGGCGGGTGGAGCTCGCGGCCATGGAGGACGACGAGTTCCACCGGCTCCTGGACACCGCCCAGTTCGGCGCGGTCTCCGCCCGCCGCATGATCCCCTACAGCGTCCGCGTCGTGAACGCGCTGCTCACGCTCCTCGCGTCCGCCAGCGTGCTCGCGGTCCTGCACCCCGTGCTGCTGCCGCTGCTTCTCCTGATGACGCTGCCCAGCATGTGGGGCACCCTCGTCATCGCCCGCCGCCGCTACGAGTCGTTCCAGACCTGGGTGCAGCACCGCCGCGCCAGCCGCGTCATCAGCAGCGAGCTGACCGAGGCCGAGACGGCGGCCGAGATCCGCGCGCACCAGGTGGGGCCGTTCCTGCTGCGGCACTTCCGCGCGATGTCGGCCAGTTCGGAGACCGAGCAGACGCGGCTGGCGCGGCTCGACGCCCGCACCCGGCTGTGGGCCTCGGCGTGGACGGGGGTGGCGACCGTCGCCACCTACCTCACGCTCGGGGCCCTGGCGTGGAACGGGGCGATGGGGATGGCGGTGGCCGGCACGGCCGTCGTCGCGATCCGCACCGGATCGGCGAACCTCAGCGGCATGGTGCACGCGATCAACGAGCTGTACGACGAGAGCCTGTTCGTGGCCGACCTCGACCGGGTGTGCCGCCAGGGCAGGGAGTCGGCGATCCCCGAGGGCGGCCGGCCACTGCCCGAGACGGTGCGCGCCATCCACTTCGACGAGGTGACGTTCCGCTACCCCGGGGCGGAGCCGGCGGCGCCGCCCGCACTCGACGGGGTGACGTTGACGATCCCCACCGGGCGGATCACCGCCCTGGTGGGGGAGAACGGCTCCGGGAAGACGACCCTGGTGAAGCTGCTCGCCGGGCTCTACCTGCCCGACCAGGGCTGCGTCCGCTACGACGACGTCCCCACCGACGTCGCCGACCGGCAGGAGCTGTTCAGCCGCATCGCCATGGTCGCCCAGGACTTCAACCGCTGGCGCTTCACCGCCCGCGTCAACGTCGCGATCGGCGAGCCGACGCGGCCGATCAGCGAGGAGCGGCTCGACGCGGCCGCGCGGCAGGCGGGAGCCGACGAGGTCGTCGGCGCCCTGCCGCGCGGCTGGGACACCCTCCTGGCCCGGGGGTACCAGGGCGGGCACCAGCTCAGCGGCGGACAGTGGCAGCGCATCGGCATCGCCCGCGCCCACTACCGGAACGCAGGCATCCTGATCGTGGACGAGCCGACGGCCGCGCTCGACGCCAGGGAGGAGCAGCGGGTCTTCGACCAGATCCGCGCGCTGGCGGCGGGCGGGCAGACCGTCATCCTCATCACCCACCGCATGGCCTCGGTCCGCCACGCCGACCTCGTCCACGTGCTGCGGCAGGGGCGGCTGATCGAGTCCGGCGGACCGGCGGAGCTGCTCGCCCGGCCGGGAGGCCACTTCCGCGAGCTGTACGGCATCCAGGCCGCGCAGTTCGGCGCCACGGTCGCCGGCCGCGACAACGGCGCGGTGGGCGGCGGCAACGGCACCGACGGCGGCGGCGCTAATCCCGTTGCCGGGTCCCCGCCCGTGTGCGAGGCTCCCCAGCCATGACGACGTCCCACGACGTGTCGGCGCTGTTCGTGAAGGGCCGCCTGGTGGCGATCCCCCGGAAGACGGCCCGTCGCGAGCAGCTGCTGACGCACCTGGCGCAGACCCTGTTCGACCCCGACCTCGCCTACTCCGAGCCCGAGGTCAACGAGGCCCTGAAGACCGTCCACGACGACCACGCGGCGCTGCGCCGCTACCTCGTGGAGGCGGGCCTGCTGGTCCGCACCCGTGACGGCGACATCTACTACCGGCCCTGACACGTCGGCCCGACACGCCGCCCCGCTCGCCCGCCCCCGCGCCGCCCGGCCGCCACCCGCCCCGGCGCCGGCTCAGACCCCCGCCAGGGGCCGCACGCCGCGAGCCGTCCGCAGCGCCGTGCCCCACCAGGCCAGCTCCTCCAGCATCAGCCCGGCCGCCTCGTTGGCCTCCTCCGGCTCCTTCAGGTTCCCCTCACCGTCGAACAGCAGGTAGTAGCGGGGGAAGATGACGCCGTTGCGCACCGGGTGCGCGTAGAGCTCCCCGAAGACCTGCTTCAGCTGCTCGATCGCGAGCAGGGCCCCGCTCATCCCGCTGTAGCCGACGAATCCGACCGGCTTGGCCTGCCACTGCGTGAAGTGCCAGTCGATGGCGGACTTCAGCGCCGCGGGGAAGCTGCGGTTGTACTCGGGAGTGATCACGACGAACGCGTCGGCGGCCTCCAGCCGCCGCGTGAGCTCCGCCATCTCCGGCGGGCGCCGGTAGGCGTCGCCCGCCATCTTCGGTGACTCGGCCGGCAGCGCCAGCGGCAGCGACTCCCGCGCCAGGTCGATCACGTCCACCTCGAACCGGGCGTCCCCCGCGAGCCGGTCGGTGTACCACCGGGCGACGACGGGGCCGAAGCGGCCCTCGCGGACGCTGGCCAGGATCACCGCGAGCTTCAGGGGTGCGTTGTCGGACATGGGTCACCTTTCACGGTCCACTGCGGAAACGAACGTCGGCGCCGTGCCGACGGACTCCACCGTCGCCCCGGAAGCGAGGGCGAGGGAGACCGGGCCAAGGGTGGTAGTGACAGGGCCACGATGCGGCGTGCCGGGCCTGTTACGTTCGAGGGGTGTGCACCGCCAACGAACTCGGCATCTTCCTGCGGTCGCGCCGCGAGGCCGTGACGCCCGCCCAGGTGGGGCTGCCCGCCGGTTCACGGCGCCGCACCCCCGGCCTGCGCCGCTCGGAGCTGGCCATGCTCGCGGGCGTCAGCGTGGAGTACCTGACCCGCCTCGAACAGGGCCGCGACCGCCGGCCCTCCGCCGCGGTGCTCGCCGGCCTGGCCGACGCGCTGCGGCTGCCCCTGACGGAGCGGGTGTACCTGTACCGCATCGCGACGGCCGACGACGGGTTCAGCTGCACGGGTCCGGGCGCGGGCGCGCCCCCGACCCGCAGCGTGCGGCCCGTCGTGCGCGAGCTGCTGGCCCGGCTGGAGCCCACCCCCGCCGTCGTCCTCAACCGCCTGGGCGACGTCCTCGCCCACACCGCGGGGCTGCGGGCGCTGGCCGAGCCGGTCGGCCTGCTCGACGGCGACCGGCCGAACCTGGTCCGCTTCGTCCTCTCCGACCCGCGGGCCCGCGTCGCCTACCCCGACTGGGACCACGTCGCCGACGAGCAGGTCGCCCTCCTCAAGGAGGGTCCCTACGGCAGCGACCGGGAGGTCGCGGAGCTGGCCGACGAGCTGACGGTGACGGCGGGGGCGGCCTTCACCGACCGGATCGTCACCCTCGTCGGACCGCTGCGCTCCAGCGGGGTCACCCGCCTGCGCCACCCGGAGGCGGGCGAACTGCGCCTGGCCTACGAGATGTTGACGCTCCCCGAGGACGACCAGCGGCTGGTCACCTACCTCCCCGCCGACGACGCCACGGCCGCCGCGCTCGACGAGCTCACCGGCCGCCGCCCGCGCGCGCTGCGCGCGGTCTGAGGCGTCGCCCGCGGCGCGCCCCGCGATGCCTTCGCACACCGCGGGGATGGATGAGCACGTCGTGCCTGCTGCGGGCCCTGTTGCCTAAGTCAACAAAGGCGGTCATCGTCCTTCTCGGATCTCCTGCACCTCGTGACGAAGACGGGAAGGAACGACCATGGCCAAGGCGCCGCCCCTGGGCGTCCAGCTCTACACCGTCCGCACCGCGCTCGCCGACGACCGCGACGCGACGCTCGCCCGCGTCGCCGACATCGGCTTCACCACCGTGGAGCCGTTCGACCCCACCAACGACCCCACCGGATTCCGGCGCACCGCCGACGCGTTGGGGCTGACCGTCACCAGCGTCCACGCCATCCAGCTGCTCGACGGCGACCCGGCCGCCGTCCTCGACGCCGTCGCCACCCTCGGCAGCGGCCTGGCCATCGTGCCGGCCGGCATCCCCGCCGAGGAGTTCACCACCCGCGACGGACTCGCCCGCGTCGCCGACCTTCTCAACGGCCTCGCCGAGCACGCCGCCCGGGCCGGCATCCGGCTCGGCTACCACAACCACTGGTGGGAGCTGGAGCCGTTGATAGAGGACCGCCACGCGCTGGAGGTCCTCGCCGAACTCCTCGCGCCCGAGGTGGTGCTCCAGGTCGACACGTACTGGGCCGCCGTCGGCGGGGCGGACGTGCCGGCGCTGCTGCGCCGCCTCGGACAGCGCGTGGTGTCCCTGCACGTCAAGGACGGCCCCGCCGGGCGGGGCAGCACCACCGCGCCGCAGGTGGCCGTCGGCGCGGGCGCCATGCCCGTGCCCGAGATACTCGGCGCCGCCCCGCCCGAGGCCCAGTGGGTGGCGGAGCTCGACTCCTGCGCGACCGACCTGTTCGACGCGCTCGCCGACTCCTACGTCTACCTGAGCGAACTGGTGGCCGCGTGACGAGCACAACGAGCGGAGCGAACACGGCGAAGGGAACGGACGCGGTGAGCGGAGCGGGAGCGGCGAGGCGCGGCGGGCCGGTCGGCGTGGCCGTCGTCGGGGCGGGCGTGATCAGCGGGGCGTACCTGCGAACCCTGCGCGGCTTCCCCGACATCGCCGTGCTGGGCGTGGCCGACCTCGACGTCA
Source organism: Streptomyces sp. 4N509B (assembly GCF_052245655.1). Lineage (NCBI taxonomy): Bacteria > Bacillati > Actinomycetota > Actinomycetes > Kitasatosporales > Streptomycetaceae > Streptomyces > Streptomyces sp. 4N509B. The sequence continues at coordinate 76,532 of NZ_JBQQBZ010000018.1, read as the reverse complement.
CCCGGGCCAAGGCCGCGGCCCACGAGCACGGCGTGCCGGTCGCGGGCGACGTCCCCACCGTGCTCGCGATCCCGGAGGTCGAGATCGTCGTCAACCTCACCGTGCCCGCCGCCCACGCGGCCGTCGCCTCGGCGGCGCTGCGCGCCGGGAAGCACGTGTACGGGGAGAAGCCGATCACCACCACGCCCGAGGAGGGCCAGGCGCTGCTGGCCGAGGCGGCGGCCCGCGGCCTGCTCGTCGGCAACGCGCCCGACACGTTCCTCGGCGCCGGGATCCAGTCGGCGCTGCGGGCCGTGCGCGCCGGTGTGATCGGCACGCCGGTGGCCGCGACCACGGCCGTGCAGAGCCTGGGCCCAGAGGGCTGGCACCCCGACCCCGCGTTCTTCTACCAGCCGGGCGGCGGGCCGCTGTACGACCTCGGCCCGTACTACCTCACCGCGCTGGTGGCGCTCTTCGGGCCCGTCGCCACCGTGGCGGCCACCGCGACGCGGGCGCGGGAGGAGCGCGTGACCGGCAGCGGGCCGCGTGCGGGGGAGGTCTTCCCCGTCGCGGTGGCGACGCACGTGACGGCGCTGCTGGAGTTCGCCTCGGGACCGGTCGCCCAGTCGGTCTTCAGCTTCGACTCGGCGGTCGGCCGGATCGCCTTCGAGGTCACCGGCAGCGAGGGCACCCTCGCCGTGCCCGACCCGAACACCTTCGAGGGCCCGCTGCGGGTGCGGGCCAACGGCTCGGACGAGTGGCGGGAGCTGCCCGTGGCCGGGACCACCGCGGGGCGGGGCCTCGGCGTGCTGGACATGGCGCGGACGCTGCGGGGCGGCGGGCCGCACCGCGCCTCCGGCGCGCTCGCGCTGCACGTGCTGGAGACGATGGCGGCGATCGCGGACTCCGCCCAGGGGCGCGCGTTCCGTGCCGTTCCGCCGCTGCCGCGGGAGGCGGTGCCGGCCGCGCTGCCCGAGGGCTGGGACCCGACCATCCCCGTGACGTAGCGCCCTCGGTGAGGGGGTGAGGGTGTCCCTGCCCCCGGGCGGCTCAGGCCGCCGGAGGCAGGGACACCTCGGTGGTCAGGCCGTCGGACCAGGTCACCACCACCGTCGCCGCGCCGTCGCCGTCGCCGTGGCCGTCGCCCTCGCCGGTTCGCCCGCCGACGGCGACGGTGACGGCGGGGTCGGCGGCGTCGGCCGCCCGGGGGGAGCGGGTCAGCACGACGGCCGCCGCGAGGACCTCGCCCAGCGGCAGCGGGCCCGTCGTCGCCAGCCACGGGATCGCGGTCCACGCCCCGAGCGGGCTGGTGTCGCGCTCCACCGTGACGCCCGCGCCGCCCGCCTCCTCCGCGCCCAGGCCGAGGAGGGGAACGAGGCGCGAGTGCAGGCCCGCGGCGGTCGTCGCGCGCGCCCCCGGGCCCGTGCTCGGGCGGCTGTCGGAGGCCACCGGCCAGCCGCCGATCCGCACCGCCCGCCCGCCCGCCGACCTCCCCTCGGCGTCGCCGTCCCCGCCGGCGTCCACCCGGGCGAGGCGGACCTCGACGCCGTCACGCACCACCGAGGCGACGGTGACGACGGGCCCCGGCGTGACCGCGCCCGTGTAGCCGTACCCGTGGTCGTGCTCCCGCGGCGTGGCGGCCACCCAGCGGACCCGGCCACGGGAGGCGGCGGCCAGGACGCCGCCCGGCAGCCGCTCGGCGTAGAGCGTCTCGAAGCCGGAGCGGTGCGTGGCCCGCCCGTGGTCGTCCAGGACGACCACGGCGTTGTCCACCGGGTCGGCGACGGACGGGCCCGTCAGCGGCGGAACGGTCGCGGTGGAGTACCCGAGGCGCGCGTAGATCGGGGAGTCGGCCCAGTCGGCGCCCGGCGGGGCGTGGTCCGTGCCGTGGTTGAGGACGATCGTGACGTCGTCCTCCCGCCGCGCGGCGAGCAGCCACCCCGGCGCGGCGACGACCCGCGCCACCGGCTCCTCCTCCACCGGCAGCGGCCGTTCGACGGCCGTCCACACCGGGTGGTCGGCGGGCAGCGCGAGGCCCAACATGCCCTTGGACGCCCAGTACGGCGAGGCGGGCCCCGAGTAGGTCTGCCGCATCGCGGGCCACGGCCCGTGCCAGCCCAGGCTCAGCAGCCCGTCGCCGTCCGGCGCGCCGTGGTGGGCGAAGTGGCGGACCATGCCGCTGGCGGCCCGGCGCGTCAGGCCCGGCGCCGGGCCGCCGACGCCGGCGAGGGCGCCGACCCACAGGGGCGCGGCGGCGGCGAAGCGGTAGACCAGGCTGCGGCCCTGGAGCAGCGGCGAGCCGTCCGCGCCGACCATCCGCACCGCGTCGTCCAGGTACCGCGCCAGGTCCGCCGCCCAGGTGGCGCGGAGCGCGGGCGGGCAGAGGGTGCCGGTGACGTCGAAGAACTCGGTCCACAGCAGCGGGTAGAGGTGGAGGGCCCACCCGGCGTAGTGGTCGTAGGCGCGTTCGCACGAGCGGTCGGTGAGCCAGCCGTCGGCGCGGCGCAGCGAGGCGTGCAGGGCCAGGTCCGCCTCGACGTCCTCGGGCGACCACTCCCCGCCCGCCTCGCGCAGGAAGGACTCCACGACGACGCGGAACCACAGCCAGTTGTTGGGCGGGTAGGGCTGGCCGACGACGGTGCCGAACCAGGCCAGGACGCGGTCGCGCACGGCGTCGTCGAGCAGGTCCCACAGCCAGGGGCGGGTCATCTGGAGCACCAGCGCGAGGGAGGCGGCCTCGACCTTGGCCTGGCCGAGCAGGTCGGGGCGGGGCCAGTACTCGGGGTGCCCGGGATCGGTGCCGGCGGCCAGGCCGGCGGCGTAGCGCTCCAGCCAGCCGGCCGGGTCGGCGCCGCGTTCGCCGACGACGCGGAAGCCGGCCAGGAGGAAGCTGCGGGCGAAGCCCTCCAGCCCGTCGGAGTCGGGCCCCGACAGGCTGGCGGGCCCCGGCGGCGCGTAGCGGGCGCCCGCGGGGGAGCGGTGGCGGTCGAGGCCGGCGAGCATCCGGTCGGCCAGCTCCTCCCAGTGCCGGCGGGTCCAGCCGGTGTACGGCGAGCGGCGCCGGTCCTCCGGCGGGGTGGTGCCGGCGGTCGCGCCCGTCGAGTCGTCCGTGGTGTTGTCCGTGGTCATGCCTGTACCGCCAGGGTCTGGGGGGTGACGGGATCCACCGGCGGCAGGCCGGCGGCGTAGCGTTCGAGCTCGGTCAGGGCCGCGTCGGCCATGCGACGGGTCTCGGAGCCGAGCGAGCCGGCGACGTGCGGGGTGAGCACCACGTTCGGCAGCTCGTAGAGGGGCGACTCGGGGGGCAGCGGCTCGGGCTCGGTCACGTCGAGGACGGCGTGGAGCCGGCCCGACAGGCACGCCTCCTCCAGCGCTGCCGTGTCCACGAGCGCGCCCCTGGCGGTGTTGACCAGCACGGCGTGCGGCGGCAGCGCGGCCAGCTCGGCGCGGCCGATCAGGTGGCGGGTCGCGGGCAGCGCCGGCGCGTGGAGGCTGAGGACGTCCGCCCGCGGCAGCGCCTCGGCGAGGGTGACGGGCTCGGCGCCGGCCGCCTCGATCCGCGCGGGATCGGCCACGGGGTCGACCACGAGGACCCGCGCCAGGTCGAGCTGGCGCAGCAGCGCCGCCACCCGCCGCCCGACCCGGGAGAAGCCGACCAGCGCGACGGTGCGGTCGCGCCCGCTCAGCTCGCCCCGCCGCTCGCGGAACGCGGCCCAGTCGGCGCGGTGGCGGCGGGCGTCGGCCGCGAGGAACGGTGCCTTCTTGAACGACCACAGCACCGCCGCGAGGGTGTAGTGGGCGACGGGCTCGGCGTTGGCCTCGGCCGCCGTGGTCACCAGCGCGCCGCGGGCGAAGACCGCCTCGCCCACGTGGTGGCGGACGGAGCCGGCGGCGTGCAGCACGGCCCGCAGCCGGGGCGCGTCGGCCAGCACCGCCTCGTCCAGCGGGGGGCAGCCCCAGGAGGTGACCAGCACCTCCACCTCCGCGAGGCGGCGCCGCACGGCGCGGGACCGCAGCTCGTGCGCGGCCAGGGGCTCGCCGAGCGTGGCGGTGGCCCGCAGCCGCGCCAGCTCCGCCGCGCCGAACTGGGTGCGCAGCACCTCCTCGTCCATCACCAGCATCGTCTCCGGCCGGCGCGGCCCGCGACGTGGCGGGGCCGTCACCGCAGGCTGCCCGTCGCCAGGCCGGAGCGCCACTGGCGTCGCAGCACGACGAAGGCGGCGACCAGCGGCACGACGGCGAGCAGCGAGCCGGTGATCACGAGCGGGTTGTACTGCGGGAACTGCGTCACGCGGGTGCTCCACTGGTAGAGGCCGAGGGTCACGGGGAAGAGGTCGGGGTCGGTCAGCATCACCAGGGGGAGGAAGAAGTTGTTCCAGATGGCGACGAACTGGAAGAGGAGGATCGTGACCACGCCGGGCCGCATCATCGGCAGGGCGATGGTGAGGAACGTCCGCAGCTCCCCGGAGCCGTCCACGCGGGCGGCCTCCAGCACCTCGTCGGGGACGGCGGCCTCGGCGTAGGCGCGGGCGAGGTAGACGCCGAAGGGGTTGGTCAGCAGCGGCAGGAAGACGGCCCAGAAGGTGTCGACCATCCGCAGCTCGCTCGCCAGGAGGTACAGCGGCAGCGCGAGCGCGGTCGTGGGGACGAGGACGCCGGTGAGGGTGACGGCGAAGAGCAGCCGACGGCCGGGGAAGTCGAGTTTGGCGATGGCGTAGCCGCAGGCGGCGCAGACCAGGGCGCCGATCAGCGCGCCGAGTCCGGCGTAGAGCAGCGAGTTGCGCACCCAGGACAGGAAGACGCCGTCCTCCTCGGCGAGGAGGTCGTCGATGTTGGCCGCGAGGTTCCAGTCGGCGAACTCGAACGCCGAGGTGGTGGAGAAGTCGCCGACGGACTTGGTGGCGGAGGTCAGCAGCCACACCAGCGGCAGCACGCTGTAGAGCGTGGCGAGCACGAGCACGGTGTAGACGGCGCCGCGCGAGGTCCAGCGGGAGCCACCACGGGCGGCGGACGCGGACGCGCGGCCGGGGGTGGGGGTGGGTGTGGTCGCGGTCATCGTGACCTCCGGGGGGTCCCGTGCGTCCTGGTGCCGCGGGTGGCCAGCCGCATGACGAGGGCCGACAGCGCGGCGCAGGCCGCGGCCAGCAGCAGCGACGCGGCGGCGGCCCGGCCGTAGTCGTTGCCGGTGAACGCCGACTCGTACACGTACAGGCTCGGCGTCCAGGTGCTGCTGACCGAGCCGGTGACGGTGCGCAGCACCAGCGGCTCGGTGAAGAGCTGGAGGGAGCCGATCACGGTGAACACGAGGGCGACGAAGACGCTGGGGCGGATCAGCGGGACCTTCACCGCGAGCGCCGTCCGCACCGCGCCCGCGCCGTCGACGCGGGCGGCCTCCAGCAGCTCGCGGGGGACGGTCCGCAGCGCGGTGTAGAAGATGATCGTGTTGTACCCGAGCCACTGCCAGGTCGCGATGGTCACGATCGACGGCAGGATGCCGGCGCTGCCGAGCGGGTCGTAGGGCAGCAGGTCCTCCAGGGGCCCGATGTCGGGACTGTAGAGGTAGGCCCAGATGACGCCGCCGATCACGCCCGGCACGGCGTACGGCAGGAAGACGGCCAGCGACCAGACCTGCTTCAGGCGGACCGTCGCGCTGTCGAGCAGCAGCGCCAGCAGCAGGGCGCCACCCAGCATGACGGGGACGTGGAGGGCGGCGTAGCCGGCGACGTTCCCGGCGCCGTCGAGGAAGGCGGGGTCGGTGAGGACCTCGGCGTAGTTCCCGAGCCAGACGAAGACCTCGTGGGGGCCCTCGAAGCCGAGGCCCGAGAGCTTCTCGGTGAAGAGGCTGAGGTAGAGCGCGTAGCCGACGGGCACGAGGACGGTGCCGAGCAGCAGCAGCGTGAACGGGCCGACGAGGACCGCCACGGCCAGCCGGGAGCGGCGCCCGCGCGCGGTGGGGCGGCGGGAGGCGGTGGAGGACGTGGTGGGGGAGGGCGCGGTGGCGGGGTCGGGGGTGACGACGGTCATGCCGGGCTCCCGTGGGTGGAGGCGTCGCGCACGGCGAGGCCCCGGTCGCGCATGTCGTCCAGGGCCGAGGCGTGGACGCGGCGGACGGCGTCGGGGAGGGTGGTGGCGCCGGTCGGGACGCCGCCGAACTCGTCGCGGACGGTCGAGAACAGGCCCAGGGCGTTGGGGCCCCAGGTCCACGGCGGGACGCGGTCGGCGGCCTCGTCGAGGACCTCGTAGACCGGGTCGCCGAGGAAGTAGCCGCCCTGGTAGACCCGCCGGGCCACCGCGCGGTTGGGCAGGTAGGCGGGGAAGGGGGAGGTGAAGGTGGCGCCGATGCGCGGCACCTCGGGGTCGGTGCTCAGCCAGCGCAGGAACGTCAGTGCCGCCTCGGGCACCGCGCTCTCCTCCGATATGCCGAACGCGGTACCGCCCTGCACGCCGTTGGCGGGCTCGCCGCCCCAGGTCGGCATCGTCGTCACGGCCCAGCGGCCGGTGTCCTCGGGAACGGACTTGGCCAGGGTGCCGACGCTCCAGGAGGCGCCGAGCAGGCCCCACAGCCGGCCCTCGTGGATGGCCGCGATCCACTCCTGGGTGCCGGTGGGGGTGGAGCGGACCAGGCCGGAGGAGATCATCTCCTGCCAGTACGAGGCCGTCCGCAGCGTGCCCTCCCCCTCGATGTCGACCACCCACGTCTCGTCCTCGATCCGCCACCACGGGTCGCCGGTCTGCCAGCACATGCCGGCGAAGAAGGAGCCGTCGTTGGTGGGGAAGGTGGTGAGGCGGGCGCCGGGGTCCGCCCGGCGCACGGCCCTGGCGGCCTCGCGGAACTCCTCCCAGGTGCGGGGCACCGGGATGCCGTGCCGGTCGAGGAGGTCCTTGCGGTAGTAGAGGACCATCGGGGCGAGGTCCATCGGCACCGCCCAGGTGCGTCCGCCGGGGCGGACGCCCTGCCAGGCGGCGGGGGAGTAGCCCTCGGCGAGGTCGGCGACGTCGTCGGTGATGTCGCGCAGGCCGCCGCTGACCATGAGCTGGACCAGACCCTGGTACTCGACGTGCAGGATGTCGGGCGCGTTGTGCGCCCTGATCGCGTTCGTCTGCTGCGCGTAGCCGCCGGAGAGGCCGGCCGCGATCACGCTCAGTTCGACGTGGACGTCGCTCTGGGCGGCGTTGAAGGCGGCGACGTACTGGTCCATGCCCGTCATCCACGACCAGACCGTGACCCGCGTGGCGCCCGAGGCCGTCGTCGTCGAGCCGCAGCCGGTGAGCGACGCGCCCGCCGCCGTGGCCGCCGCGACGCCGACCGAGGCTCGCAGGAACGTCCGACGCGAGCAGGCACGTGAGCGGTGAAGCGTCATGACGTACACCTCCTCGTGGGGTGTGGTGCCCGCCACTTGATACGTGTGCGATAGTTCGGGGTCAATCAGCCTGAAGGAAAACGATCAGAATCGATCAGAAACGAAGGTGACGATGGAGGGTCGCGCGACAGCACAGGGTGCGCTCGCCGTGGACCGGCAGGAACGCATCCTCGCCGCCGTCCGCCACCACGGCACCGTCCGCCTCGCCGACCTCGCCCAGCACCTGGGCGTCTCCGCCGTCACCGTGCGGCGCGACGTCACCGCGCTCGCCGACCGCGGCCTCGTCGCCCGCGTCCACGGCGGCGTCACCCTCCCCTACCCACCGCAGCGACCGGGGCCGCGACGCGCCGCGGGCGCACTGGTCGGGATGGTCGTCCCCTCCGTCGAGTACTACTGGCCGCACGTCATCCACGGCGCCCAGGCCACCGTCGCCGCCGCCGGCGGTCGGCTGGTGCTGCGCGCCTCCCGCTACGAGGCCGCCGAGGACCGCCGCCAGGTCGGCAAGCTGCTGGAACGCGGCGTCGACACGCTCCTGGTGGCCCCCGCCACCGGCGGCAGCGCCGGCGTGGAACTGCTGCGCTGGCTCGGCTCCCTGCCCGTGCCCGTCGTGCTCGTCGAACGGCTGCCCCCGCCCGAACTCCCCACCCTCGCCCTCGACGCCGCCACCACCGCCCACGCGCTCGGCGCGGGACTCGCCGTCCGCCACCTCGTCACGCTCGGCCACCGCCTCATCGCCCTGGTGACCAGCCGCACCAGCCCCACCAGTCGCGCCCTGCGCGCCGGCTGGCGCGAGACCGTCGCCTCCCTCGACCTGCCCCCGCACGACGGCCTCGCCCACGACGTCCCGCACTACGGCGCCCCCGGCTGGGCCGTCGCCTACGACGCGGTGCTCCGCCGCTGCCGCGAGCGAGGCGCCCACGCCCTGCTGGTCCACTCCGACCGCGAGGCCGTCGGCATGGTCGAACGCGCCCGCGACCAGGGCATCGCCGTCCCGGGCGAGCTCGCCGTCGTCTCCTACGACGACGAGGTCGCCGCCGCCTCCGACCCACCGCTGACCGCCGTCCGCCCGGACAAGCACCGCCTCGGCGCCCTCGCCGCCGACCTCGCGCTGGCCCGCTCCGCCACGCCCTCGGCCGAGCGACCCGTCCACCGCACCCAGCTGTGGCCCACCGTCGTCGTCCGCGACTCCTGCGGCGCCCACCTCGCCGAGGGCGCGCGAGGGGCGGGCGCGGTATCGCGGTGAGACCACCCGCTCGGTCTTGGTATCGTTGACCCCGGAAAACACCTCGTCCGGGTGGCGGAATGGCAGACGCGCTAGCTTGAGGTGCTAGTGCCCGATTAAGGGCGTGGGGGTTCAAGTCCCCCCTCGGACACTCACAGAGGCCCCAGCTGAGCTGGGGTTTTTCTGTTGTCGAAGGCTCTCGGAAGCCCTTCGTGGCCAACCGCGTGGCCAACGGAAATGATCTTGCTGATCAGCTGACCGTGGCCAGCCCGATCCGTGCGGCACTGGCACTGGCCAGCTTCTTGGCCGAGTCGGCCCGGCGGCGGCCGTAGGCCCTCATGCTGTAGCCGGGGCTGTGCTGGCGAGCGTTCGCCGCGACCTCCACAGGGTTCTCCCCGGCGTCGAGATCGTTGTTGGTCTTGCTGGCGCGGGCGTCGTGGAGCCGGAAGCTGTCGGGCGGGTCCAGGCGGTTGCGGACCGTGCGTCAGCGGGCTGTCACCTTGTCGGGGTCCTGGGGACCGCCGGCACGGTCGGCAGCTCGCAGCCGCCAGCCGTCCCGGGCGAACACCAGGTCGTGGTCCGTCCATGCTTCTCCGAGGCGGTCCTTCTCTCTGTCCTGTCGCTCCTTCTGGATCTTGAGGACGCCCATGAGGGACTGGTCGACGTAGATGATCGGTTCGTCGTCTCGCTGTCTGCTGACAGGGTGACGCCATGGAACTGGGCCTTGCGGGGAAAGCGGCCTTCATCACCGGAGGTAGCAGCGGTATCGGGCTGGCCATCGGCCGGGCACTGCGGGGAGAGGGAGCGGCGGTCACCGTCTGCGGGCGGAATCCGGAGCGGCTCAAGGAATCCGGACTGCCCGGTATCCAGGCGGACGTCACCGATCCGGGCGACGCTTGCCCGGGCCGTCGACGAGGCGGCCGGGCAGATGGGCGGTCTCGATCTGCTGGTGGCCAACGCCGGCGGTGCGTACGGGGGGCGGGCTGCTGGACTCGACGCCCGAAGACTGGCTGCGCACGTACGAGCGGAATGTGCTGCATGCCGCCCATGCCATCCGCGCCGCGGTGCCGCCGGGAAAGGCCGGCACCCACCGCCCCGAACCTGTGGGGCCGGGGCCCCGGCAGGGGCACCAATCCCGTTGTCGAGCACTTCCGGACACGTCACGGGTGTACTGCACCCCTGTCGGGAATCCCATTACCCCGCGACAACCGTCCGAACTCCATTCCGCCGGGATGGAAAAAGGGAAAGCCGCACCTCTTCCGGTCCCGCAAGGGGCGGCTCCGCGGGTGTCCCGCCGGCGGCGATCAACGCCACCAGCGCTGGTACTCCCCACCGTTGCAGGCGTGGGCGTACACGTCGTGGATGAAGTTGCTGTCCAGGCACCTACCGGTGGCCAGGTTGATGAACTCCCTCGTCGCGCCGCCGTCGTGGCTCCGCTCCAGCCATGCCTGCCAATGCCCGCCGTTGCAGCCGAGGGTGTAGACGTCGCCACTCGCGTTGCTGTCCAGGCACAGTCCCGTGGCCGCGTTCCGCAACTCGAGGTCTCCCTGCGGACTCACCGTCGTTGTCCAGTTCTGGTAGTTCCCGCCGTTGCAGTTGATGGCGTAGACCTCGCCCCTGGCGTTGCTGTCCAGACACAGGCCCGTGGCCACGTTCCGGTACCGGCCCGTGTCAGCCGCGGCGGGCGTGGATGTCCCCGCCACCAGCGCACCGACCAGGCCGATGATGACGAGTAAGGTCCGGAACCGCATGACCGATCCTCCGGCCCTGGCCGGACGAGTCGGGGTGTCGCTCGGGGCGGGGCCGTGGCCCGTTTCACGCACCTGCAGGGCCGTGCGCGCGTACCGGATGCTGGAACCGGCGAGGAAGGTGCGGACGGAGGACTTCATGGCTTCTCTCCACTCTCGGCGATGATGAGCCTGACCGCATGAGCCATGGCAGCTCCCGCTCTCTCAGAGGTGCCGCACTCCCGCGCGGTGTGTCCGAGGGCGACGCCGCCACCGCATGGGTGTGGCCGGCGGACAGGGGGCGGCCTGGCCGTGCTGGCGGACTGTCAGCTCCACGCTTACCCACCGGGCAGAGCAGCGAGTCCTCGGCCGGAGGCGTACCCCGCGGCTGCCACAGCGGAGTTCACACGGGACCCGCCCTTGCCCGGCAGGTCTCCGGCTTCCGCGTGATGCCTGCCCCTTCACCCCTCTGCGGGGTGGGTCGCCCCGGTGGCTGCCTACCGTCAGGGCGGTGAGGCGCTCTGATCGACGCGCGGGTGTTGAAGGGCCGCGGTTCGCGGGTCGATCCGCGCTGGGAGGACGCTGTCCGCCGGGTGGTGGCCGCGTCGGCCCCGGACTCGACGCCCACCCGCTCAGCCCTGCTGCGCCGGGGCACCGAACGGCTGGAGGCCGACCGATGGCGCCGGTCACCTGCCGCTGGGTGCCCATCCAGCTGACCGTTGCCCAGAACCTGTTCCCTCTCCGCATCGTCGGGCTGCGGGTGACCGCGTACTCGACGAAGGCGGTGGATGTCGCCGGGGTGTTGTTCGAGGCCCTGTGCCCGCCGCTTCAGGACGCCACCCGCCCCGCGCTGGCTCCCTACCACGGGGTGTTCGACGAGGTGTCTTCACCGAGGACACGCCGCGGCCGGGCCGGGGTTTGTGTCCACCCGAGACGCTGGTCATCGATCACGGGCGGGCGTTCATGTCGACCCACGTCATCAGTGTCTGCACCCGGCTGGGGATGTCGATCCAGCCGGCTCAGCCGAAGAAGCCGACGGACAAGCCGACCGTCGAGCGGTTCTTCCGCACTGCGGGAAGGGCTGAATCCACCACCTGCCCGCCTACAAGGGGCCCGATGTCCACAGCCGCGGCGAGGGGATCGAGGACCAGGCATTAGTGGATCAGCGAGGTCCATCACCGCGGCAGCCACGAGGGGTGGGCCAGGACGAGCAGAGCCGGCCGGCCGACCGGAAGCCTGCGCCGCCGGGTTCCTGGCTCACGGCGGCGGGTCGCGAGCAGGCCGGCCAGGTGTCTCAGCGCCGAGCCGGACAGATCGATCCCGGATGGGTGGACAAGCACGACGAAGCTCCTGGTCGGGGGGTGGTCTTGGTCGTGAACTCGTCGACCAGGAGCTTCGCCACGTCGCGCACCCGGGCCGCCCGCCCACCAACACTGCTGCACCGCAGGTCGGGAAGGGCTCAGTGAGATGCCCTCCATGACGGTCATCCCCTGCCTGTGCAGACGGAGCCCCGCCAACGTATCCGCGCCCCTCGCGGACGGACGCCGTGAGCCCCGTCATGAGGACACGTTCAGCTGTCGTTCGCCGCCCGGCCGGGCCCCAGCGCGAGGATCGCCACGGCGGTCAGCGCCAGCAGCACGGCCGAGACGAGGTACGCGACGGCGTATCCGTCGACGAAGGCGTCGACGGCGACCTGGCCGAGGCGTTCGCCGTGGGCTCCGAGGCGCTCGGCGACGGTCTGCGAGACCGCGAGGGACTCCTGGGCCGCGTGGACCGCCTCGGGCGGCAGGCCGGCCGGGGCGTTGTCCGAGACGCCCTGGCGGTAGCCGTCGTTGAGGAGGCTTCCGAGGACGGCGATGCCGAGGGTCCCGCCGACCTCGCGGGCGGCGTCGTTGACGGCGGAGGCGACGCCCTGCTTGTGGCCGGGCAGGGAGTCGACGATGGAGGTGGTGGCCGGGGTGGTGGCCAGGGCCATGCCCGCGCCGATCGGCAGCAGCCCGGCGAGCACCAGCCAGTACGAGGAGCCGGCGTCGAGGCGGGCAAGGACCAGCACGCCCGCCGTCATGAGGGCCAGCCCGATCCCCGCCGCCCGGCGCCGGCCGATCGTCGCGACGATGTGCGGCGCGCGGCGCGACAGGCCGCCGAGCACCAGGCCCATGGGGGTCATCGCCAGCCCGGCCTGCAGCGCGGTGTAGTCCAGGATGAGCTGGAGGTACTGCAGGACGACGAAGACCATGCCGAAGAAGACGAAGAACTGGACGGTGATGGACAGCACCCCGGTGGCGAAGCCGCGCACCCGGAACAGCCTCGGGTCGAGCATGGGGTTGGCTGTGCGCAGGCTCCAGCCCAGCCACAGCGCGCCGGCGAGCACGCCGACGGCGAACGCGGTCAGGGTGCCGGCGTCGGTCCAGCCGCGGTGCGGGCCCTCGATGGTGCCGTAGACGATCCCGGCCAGGCCGAGCGAGGAGAGTACGCCGCTGACGGCGTCGATGCGCGGCGCGGCGGCGTCGCGCGAGTCGGGTATGACGGCGACCGCGGCGACGAGCGTCAGCGCGGCGAGGCTGCCGCCGAAGACGAAGATCGACGGCCAGGCGAACCACTCCAGCAGCAGCCCGGAGGTCAGCAGGCCGAAGACGGCGCCGGCTCCGGCGACGCCGATCCACGCGCCGACCGCCTTGCCGCGCTCGGCCGCGGGGAAGGAACTGGTGATGATCGACAGGGTCGTCGGCATGACCAGGGCCGCGCCGACCCCGGAGAGCCCGCGCAGGACGATGATCGCGTCCGGCTCGTCCACGGCGCCCGCGCCGAACGCCCCCGCCGCGAACAGCGCCAGGCCGGCGATCAGGACGGGTTTGCGGCCCAAGCGGTCGCCCAGCGCGCCCGCGGGGAGCAGGAGCCCGGCGAACACCAGGGCGTAGGCGTCGACGATCCACTGCAGTTGGGTCTGGTCGGCGCCGGTGTCCTGCGCGAGGCCGGGCAGGGCGACGTTCAGCGAGGGAACGGCCGACACCACGACGGCGAGTGAGACCAGGACGACGGGGAGCACCCCGCGTCTGGGCGTGGTCGAGGTGGGCGGGGGTGCGGCGGTCTGTGGAGTGGACACGATGAGTCTCCCGGGACGGGTGGACGGGAACGGGGACGAGGACGGGGGAGGGGACACCGAGGCCGGTCAGTAGTAGTCGCGCATCAGCTCCGTGGCCCACTCCGGCTGCCGGACCGCGCCCAGCGCCCCGAACTCGGCCATGTAGGGCTTGATGTCGAGCACCGGCGTGCCGTCGATCGCGTCGAGGCCGGCGACGTGAACGTCAAGACCCTCGACGGAGACCAGGCGGCAGCGCGAGACCCCGAGTCGGTTCGGGCGGTTCTTGCCGCGCTGCGCGAAGATCCCGACGGGCGGCCAGCCGGGGTTGCCCCGGGGACGCCGGGCCCCGGTGCTCACGTCCTCCGGGGCCACGAGGTGGAACGCGAACACCACCTCGATGTGGGAGAACTCCGCGAGCCCGAAGAGGGATTCGCCGCCGAACGCGTCGGCGTCCAGCCGGATGACCGCACGCTCGGCGCCCCAGTCGTCGTCGTACGGTTCCGGCCGGCCACCGACCACCATGCCTACGGGCTTCACCTGCACGAACGCCTCCTCCGGTAGCGCGGGCCGACGTCTCGACGCTAGGCGCGGGCACCACGGCGGCGGATCTGTCACGGGTACCGGGAATGACCGGGGCACCCGGTCCCGGGCATCGGTATGTTGGGGCCGTGATCCACGGACGTGAGGGGGAACGGGCGCGCCTGGCGGGCCTGCTCGCCGCCGCGGCCGGGGGGCGCGGCCAGGCGGTGGTCGTCCGGGGCGAGCCCGGCATCGGCAAGTCCACGCTGCTGGACTACGCGGCCGGGCTCCACGGCGCGGGGCCGGTCCTCCGCACCACCGGCACCGAGGCAGAGGGCGACCTGCCCTTCGCCGCCCTCCACGCCCTGCTGCACCCGGTCCGGCACCGGATCGACGCGCTTCCCGCACCGCAGTCCGGCGCGCTGCGCGCGGCGTTCGGCCTGGCCCCCGCGCGCGACGGCGACCGCTTCCTCGCGGGGCTCGCCGTGCTGACGCTGCTCGCCGACCTCAGCGACGACGGGCCGCTGCTGTGCCTGGTCGACGACGCCCAGTGGCTGGACCAGGCATCCGCCGACGCGCTGCTCTTCGCCGTCCGCCGCCTGAACGCCGAGCGGATCGCGGTCGTCTTCGGTGCCCGCGGCGGCGACCGTCCCTTCCCGGCGGCCGGCGTCCCGGAGATGGTCCTGGCGGGACTCGACGCCGAACAGTCGGTGGCGCTGCTGGCCGAGCGGTGCGGCGAGATCGCCCCCGCCGTCCGCGACCGCGTCATCGCGGAGGCCGAGGGCAGCCCACTCGCGCTGATCGAACTGTCCGGCATGCTCGGGCCAGAGGAACGCGCGGGCAGGGTGCCCGCGCTCACCCTCTACACCGAGGCCGCCACCCCGGCGGGCCGCGTCGAGACCGCCTACCGTGAGCGCATCGCCGCCCTTCCCGAGCGCACCAGGACCCTGCTGGCCGTCGCCGCCGCCGACGGCACCCGCGGACTCGACCTGATCCTCCGGGCGGCGGGCCGCCTGGCGGCCGTCGCCGCCGACCTGGAGCCGGCCGAGCACGCTGGCCTGGTACGCGTCGGAGCGGACGTGCTGGCCTTCCGACACCCGCTGGTCAAGGCCGCGGCCTACCGGGGCGCACCGCTGTCGGTCCGCCAGGCGGCGCACCGGGCGCTCGCGGCCGAGCTGGGCCGCGGCGGCGCCGAGGACGACCGCGACGGCGCCGAGGATCGCCGCGCCCACCACCTGGCCGCCGCCGCCACCGGCGTCGACGAGGACCTGGGTCGCGTCGTGGAACACGCCGCCGACCGCGCGCTGCGCCGCGGCGCCCCGGCCGTCGCCGCCTCCGTCTTCGAGCGGTGCGCGCAGCTGAGCGCCGACCCCGAACTGCGCGCCGGGCGGCTCGCCGCGGCCGCCGAGGCCGCGGCCGCCGCCGGGCAACTCGACCGGGCCGGCCGGCTCGCCGCCCGCGGCACCCGGCTCACCGCGCGCCCGGAGGTGGCGGCGCGCCTGGCCGCCGTGACCGCCGCCCTGGAGTTCGAGCAGGGCAACGCCGCGGCCGCCGGCCGTATCGCCGCCGACGCCGCCGAGACCACGGCCGCGACCGCTCCGGAACAGGCGGTCGCCCTGCTCGGCGCGGCCGCCGGATACGCCTGGTTCGCCGGGGACCGCGAGGTCCTGCGGCGGGCCAGCCACCTCATGGAGACCGTACAGCGGCACAGCGGCGTTCCGCTGGGCACCATCCCGTCGGTCGTACGAGGCACCGAGCTCCTGCTGGCCGGCGACCACACCGCCGGTCTCGAACTGCTGCGGGCATCGCTGGCCGCCGCCGGATCATCCGTGCCCGCCGACCTGCTGGCGGCCACCTACACCGTGTTCGCGGCGCTGCGGACCGGCGGGGACTCCGAGGCGCTGGCCGCGGCCGACGAGCTGACGCGGATCTGCCGGGCCCAGGGCCAGATCAGTGAACTGACGCATGCCCTGCAACTGAGAACCCAGGCATGGATCGTCCTCGGCCGCATCCCCGAAGCCGAGGCGGACGCGGCCGAGGCGCTGCGCATCACCGACGCCATCGGGCACACCCGGCGGGCCCGCGACATCCGGGGCGTCCTGTCCCTCGCGGCGGCGATCCAGGGCGACGAGGGGCGCTGCGAGGAGCTGGCCCGCAACGGCACCGACGGTGGCCGGGCACCGGGCGCTTCCTGGGGTGGCTACGCTCTCGGGCTGCTGGCACTGGGCCTGGGGGACCACCGCCTGGCCGCGGACCGGCTGACCGCCCTGCGAGCGGGACCCGTCGGGCACACGGTGATCGTCCGCTTCGCGCTCCCCAGCCTGGTCGAGGCGGCCGTGCGGCTCGGCGAGCCGGGCCGGGCCGCTGAGCCGTTCGCCCGGTTCGAGAGCTGGGCCCGCAACAGCGCGCGGCCGTGGGCGCTGGCGGTCGCCGAACGGTGCCGCGCACTGCTGGGCGCGCCCGAGCACACCGAGAAGCACTACCTCGCCGCCCTCGACCACCACGAGCACGCCACCCGCCCGTTCGAGCACGCCCGCACCCTGCTGCTCTACGGCGAGTGGCTGCGCCGCGCCCGAAGACGGAACGACGCGGCGCCCCGGCTGCGCGCCGCCGCGAAGATCTTCCAGGACCTCGGCGCCTCCCCCTGGTTCGACCGCGCGGTCGCCGAACTGACCGCCATCGGCGCCACACCACGCGGCACGGCCCCCGCCCAGGCCGTCGACGAACTCGCCGCCCTCACCGCCCAGGAACGCCAGGTGGTCCTGCTGGCCGCCACCGGCGCGACCAACCGCGAGATCGCCACCCACCTCTTCCTGAGCCACCGCACGGTCGGCTACCACCTGTACAACGCCTTCCCCAAGCTCGGCATCACCTCGCGCACCGAACTCTCCCGCTTCAGCGGCGCGACAGGTCAGGGGCCTGACCGCGATCCGCGATCGGGCCCCTGACCTGGAACAGTCGCCTTGCCGTCCACGACTGACCGGGGCATCTCCCAGTCCCCGCCCGGACAGGGATTGCAGATCAGACGTCGTCTCCGCCGAAGGAACTCAGAGGACGTCCCACGTGGTGGTGCCTCGTCGCGGACCGTTCGCTTGACGGACACCCCATGCGGCTGCGCCGATGAAGCTCCGCGGTCTCGCCGCCCCGCGGTCGCAAAGTAACTTCTTGACTCTCACACCGTGTCAGGCGGTCGACTCGGAGACATCATGTTCACCATCGGAGACTTCGCCCGGCACGGCCGCGTCTCAGTCCGGATGCTGCGTCACTACGACGCGACGGGTCTGCTGCGCCCGGCCCACGTCGACCCCGCCAGCGGCTATCGCTACTACGCTGCTGCTCAGCTCGCCCGCCTCAACCGGATCATCGCCCTCAAGGACCTCGGATTCACCCTCCAGCAGGTCCAGGACATCGTGGACGAGAAGGCCAGCGCCGAGGAACTGCGCGGCATGCTGCGGTTGCGGCGGGCCGAACTGGAGACGGCCATGGCTGACGCGGGAGCACGGCTGGTCCAGGTCGAGGCGAGGCTCCGAGCGATCGAGAGCGAGGGGCAGATGCCCACGAACGACGTTGTCATCAAGAGCGTCCCCACTGTCCGGGTGGCGGAGCTGACCGCGACCGCCGCGAGTTTCGAGCCGAAGGACATCGGCCCGGTCATCGGGCCGCTCTACGACGAGTTGCTGCGCCGCCTGGGCTCGGCGGGCGTCACGCCCACGGGCCCCGGTGTCGCCTCCTACGAGGACGCCCCGGAGGGCGGCGGCAGGATCGTCGTCCACGCCGCCGTCCAGGTCTCCGCCCCGCTCCAGGACGGCGCCTTCCGGGTCCTCGACCTGCCGTCCCTCGAACAGGCCGCGACCATCGTGCACCGCGGTTCGATGGACACCGTGCTCCCGACCGCCCAGACCCTGGCGCGCTGGATTGATGCCAACGGCTACCAGTCGATCGGCTACCCCCGGGAGGTCACCCTCGAATGCCCCGAGAACCGTGACGACTGGGTGACGGAACTCCAGGCGCCGGTGACTGGGGCCTGACCAGGCGCGCCCGAGCCTGACGCGGATCACGTTCTGGCAGTGGGAGACCGTCGCGGCTCCCACTGCCCGACCCTTCAGTCATGGGGGCTTCTGCGGCAGGTCAGGGCGTGCGGCGCGGCCAGGCAAGGGCGAGGGCGTGCGAGCCGGCTCGCTGGTATCGGACCGTGAGGCGGCGACAGGCGAACGGCCAGGCGATCGACCGCTCGGTCGTCCAGCGGTGCCGGCCGAGCCGTTCCCCCGATGCGGTCCCCGGGCGTGGGATGCGCGGGAGGAGCCCGCGTGCGCGCAGCCTGGTTGGTGGTCGGCCAGGAGTACGCAGGATCCGCGCGGCCTTCGCGGGAGTCAGGGAGCAGACGAACATCCACCACCGGTCTCGGACAGCCGCGCTCCTCCAGCCGAGCAGTCCGTTGCATTCGTCGAACACGTTCTCCCTGTCCCGGGGATGATGGGGGCATGGGGACTGGGCGTGTCGCTCGATGGGTGCTGGGTGGAGTGGCCATGGCGGCCCTCATGGTCGTGGCGACGGTGGGCGTGTGGGCGGGGACCGGCGACGTCGATCCAGCTGGGGCCGTGCTCGCGACGGTCGGTCTCCTCGTCGCCCTGTGGGGCGGCTATCTGGCGCTCGTGGCGGTGCGCTGGCAGGACGGCGACACCGCCGGGCTGGCTGACCGGCTGGCGGTCGAGGTGCGGAAGCGGGAGGAGGAAGCCCGGCAGCGACTGCTGGGAGGCAGCGACCGCACCATCAACGTGACGTTCGCCTTCGTGCCCGCCCCGGCCCACAACGCGAGCGGTGCGCGACCCAGCGGCACGCTGGAGGACGTCGCCGACTACTACCGGGCGCTGCGCCCGGGACGCCTGGTGATCACGGGGGCGCCCGGGGCGGGGAAGACGGTGCTGGCGCTCCACCTCATGCTGCTGCTCCTGGCCGACCGGGCCGCGGGGGGCCCCGTCCCGGTGCGGTTGTCGCTCTCCTCCTTCAACCCGGGCCAACAGGCCCTTGAGGAGTGGCTCGTCGGCCATCTGGCCAGGGCTTACCGACTGCGCCCCGCGGCCGCGTCCGCCCTCGTGGACGCGCGGCTCGTGCTGCCCGTACTCGACGGCCTGGATGAGATGGATTCCGCGGAATCCTCGCAGCGCAGCCTGCGCGCCGCGGCGGCGGTGGAAACGATGAACGCGTACCTGGAGGGCACGATCAAGAGCCAGCTGGTCGTGACGTGTCGGTCCGCGACCTACGCGGCGCTGGAGTTGGCGGAGACGTGGGCGCAGGACGCCGCCCGAGTCGACATCGCCCCCGTCACCGCCGCCGCCGCGCGGGCCTTCGTGGCCTCCCGCTCCCGCACCCCGGCACGGTGGGACCCGGTTCTGGACGCGATGGACGCTGACCCGGCCTGCGCCCTGGCGTACGGTCTGTCGACGCCATGGCGACTGACCATGGCGGTCGTCGTCTACGACGAGCGTCGCGAGGACGGCACCTGGATCCGGGATCCTGTGGAACTTCTCCATCCCGGACTACGGACGCTCGGGGACATCAGGGATCATCTGCTGGACCTCTTCGTTCCCGCCACCATCCGCTCCCTTGCCTCGGTACCTGGAAAGAGGCACCCCGTCCCGTACACCGTGCGGCAGGTCCGTGTGTGGCTGACCGTTCTGGCCAGTTATCTGAACTCGAACGTCGTCACCCAGCGGAGCGTAGCGGGTCGCCTCCTTCCGAGCGCGGACCTCGCTGTTCACGAACTCTGGCCACTGGCCGGTCTCCGGCGTGCCCGCATCGTCCACGTCGCCCTGTTCCTCGGGACGATATCCGTTGTCACGCTGCCTTTCCTGATGCTCTCCGGTGGGGGAGAGTACATCGTCGTTCTGGTGGTTCTCGGTCTGTTGATCAGCGTGGTGGCAACGTCCAAGAGCCCCGCGTATCCCTTGGTTCTGAGGTTTCACCCCCCGCGCCTGAGAACTCGCGGTGGGAGATTCCGACTGAGGCTCGCACTGGGGTTTGGTCTCGCCATCGGAATCGCGGTGACCGGTGTCACCCTGGGGATCAGCGGAGAAGAGCCCGCGAACGGGATCTGGCTCGGGGCGATGAACGGGATCGTTGGCGGGTTCGTCATCGTGTTCCTGGGTGGGCTGGAGAAAGCGGTCCCCAGGGTGGAGGATTCCGCGGTGAGCGATCCCACCCTGCCGCGTCAGATCGTGCTGGATGATCTGGTCCAGGCCGTCGTGTTCGCCACCATCTTCGGACCTCTTTCCGCGTTCAGGGCGGAGGATGGGCTTGTTTTCGGGATCATCCTCGGGATCTCGATGATCTTCCTCGCGGCCCCCGTCGGCATGCGGTACGTGGCGTTCCTGTTGTGCACGCGCCGTTGGTGGTCCGATCAGTGGTTGCCCTGGCGGCTGGCGCGGTTTCTCGACTGGTGCTGCGATGCTGGCCTGATGCGGCGGACGGCAGGCATCGCCTACCAGTTCCGTCACCGCGAACTCCAGGACTTTCTCGCCCGCGCGCGGCCTGACTCCCGTGACTTTGGAGGCGGCCCAGCGGGCTCCTGAGTCACGCGGCTACGCCGGCAGCCGGGCGGTGGGATCAGCGTGTCGGGAGTACACGACGGGGTGGCTTCGTTGGTTCTCAGAGGACTCTGAACTCAGCTTCCGTGAAGCGGTGGCTGGCCGTCAGATCAGAGGAGTTCGCGCAGGCGGATGACCGCCTGGCTCTGGTCCGGATCGACCCTGGAGTGTGGAAGGGCACCGTCCGCCTCCTCCTCCCCGACATCCCCTCCCCACACGCAGCAGACAACCGCACCCTTAACGCAGGGCATGAACTCACGTTGAGAAACCTCACTGACCGCCACGCACAACGAGGCGGTGCCAACTGACTCAGGCGAGATGTGTCTGACCGCTCGCCTGCCTTCAGATCCACCCCATCACGGTCAGGGGCCCCTACGGCAGCCTGGTATCGGTCAGGGTGCGGAAGCCGCTCACGGTCAGACCGGGTATGCGGGTTCAACCCGCGCGCCCATCGTGAAGCGGCCGGGCGGCGACGACCCGGCGGACTGGTCCGGCGACGCACGGCGGACAGAGAACGACACACCTGGTTGTGGCGCAGTCAGTTACCGTTGCTTTCCGCGCATTTGGAGCATCCCCGCCACCGATTATCACGCACGCTACAACGCACGCCACGGCCGTACCAGGCGCATGCACATTTCGGCCATCCCGACCGAAAGGGTACCCTTTCCCGGCGCACCTCAGGCGCAGATCCTGAAAAAAGGAAGCAGGCGGGTTGTGCCGAGGGGGCCGCGATGTCCGTACCGCTCTACGTCCCCGTCCTTCCCGTCCGGCAGCACGCGCGGCTGGCCTACCAGGGTGTCCGGCCAGACCCCCAGGCCGCGATGGCCCCGCTGTGGAACCTGCCGCCGTCCCCCGGCGTGCCCCCGGCGGCGCTGAGAAGCGCCCCTTGGAAGAAGGAACTGGACCGGGTGCGGGGAGCGCACCGCCGCCATCCCGGCTGGGTCGACGCCCCGTTCGCCGAGGAGGCGCAGATACCGGCTCTGTCGGAGATCCTGTCCGAGTGCACGGGGTTCTCCGGCCTGCTCCGCCCGGTGACCGGGCCCGAGCGGAGTGCGGCCCAGCGCTCCGCCGCCCTGGAGGCGGCTCGCCGGCGCGGTTGCGGGGTGGGCGTCCGTGTACGCGTCCCGGGTGAGTGGAACGGTGATACGGCCGAGGACGTCGACCGCCTTCTCGCCCACGCCGACCCCGACGTGCCCGTCGATCTGCTGCTCGATCTGGGCGGTGTCCTTCCCGGCCGCCCCGACGCCGCGAAGGAGGCCCTGCGCGCCCTCGACGCCCTGTGGCCCCTGGCGAACTGGCGGACCGCCGCCGTCCTCGGCGGCGGCTTCCCCCGGGTCACGGACGACATGCTGGAGCTGGGAGCGCTCCACGAAGCGCCCCGCGCGGACTGGCGGATGTGGCAGGAGACGCGGGCGAGTGGCCGCGACTACGTGCCGCTGCTCGCCTACGGCGACTACGGCGTGCAGCCCGTCACCGCGCTCGCCCAGCAGCCAGCCGGCGGAGGCCCACCCTGGGGCGTCCTGCGCTACACCGTCGACGGCTGGTTCGTGCTGTGCAAGGTGTGGAACAGAGGGCCCGACCGCACGGCGGGCATCCGCATGGCGGCGCGCCGGATCCGCGAACTGCCCGAGTTCCGGGGAGCGGTGGCTAGCGCCGGGGAGACCTGGCTGCGCGACTGTGCCGAGGGCCCCCTCACCTCCAAGGACGGCACGGGCCAGATCGCCGATTGGCTGCGGGCCGGGAACATCCAGCACATGACGTTCGTCGTCCGCTCCCTGCTCCAGCGCTGACCCGACCGCGTCACCCTTCAGGGCTCACTCCGACGTGGTCGAACAGCGCCTCCAGCCTGTCTCCGCCCGCCATGATCCGCCAGGCCGGTACCCGCAGTGTCCGGCTCACGTTGCACGCCTTCGCCCCGTGGCCACCTGACGGCAACCCGGTCAGCAGGTCCTCGCGGGCGTGCGCCAGCCGCAGGTGCCGGGCCGGGACCTGGCCGGGTGGCGGGCCCAGGTCCACGGTGAACACCAGGTCCACCGGGTGGCCGCCGTGCGTGCGTGGTGTGGGAGAAGAGCGGCCCCTGGGAGGCCGCCGCCGAGATGGCCGCGTGGGCTGGAGCGGCTGCGACCGGACCGGAGGCCCCGGCGCCGCGGTGACGACCGGGAGCTCACCTCTTGTGCGGCGAGCCGTCGTACCAGTCCTCCATCTCCTCCCGCGCGAGCAGGATCAGGACGATGACGGGGATGACCGGCGGGACACCCGAGATGTCGATCTCGCCCGCCTGGACCAGCCCCAGACCCCACAGGCCGATCGACAGCAACTGGAAGCCGATGACCGCATAGCGCGGCCAGATACTGCGGCGCGTGATCAGCAGCACGGCGCACACCGCCAGCAGTACGGCGGCGATCAGCGACACGTAGCCGGTGACGTACACGAGTCCGGGGACCTCGCGGCCGTGGCTCGCGTCCTCTTGGGCGATTTGCAGGAGCAGCCATCCGAGGAAGGCATTGGTGACCACCTGGAGCCAGACCAGCACCACCACTGCCACGACCGATCCGGGCCTGCGTTCACGCACGGGCTGAGGGGTGACGTCGGGCCCGTGCTTCGCTTCGTCTACCATCTCCACTCTCCTTCTTCCGGGCGGGACCGGCGGTGGGAGACTAGTGGCGGGGCGCAGGGACCCCTCCCAACTGCCGTGCCGGGGCCCGGCGTCGGTCCTTTCGTCAGCGCGTGTGTCCAGATGAGGATGCTGGCGAGGCGGAGTGCGGCGACTTCACTCTGGCGTCCCGGCCTGTCCCGCGAGGGAACGCTGAGCGGCATCGCGTCTCTCACTGGGGTGGGGCCCCGAGTCCGACGAGCGCATACTTCGGACGCGTGGCGGCGGCCAAGGCGACCGTCAGCACCTGCAAAGCTGCAACATGCTGTACGGCAAGCCCGAGCCACCCCGCGAGCGGAAGCCCATCCATTGACCGTGGGCCGTCAGCGCTCGTGAGTGCCTGTCATGACAGGCGCGTGACCAGTAGCGGCCAGGAACAGTCGGAAACGGGCAGGTAGCGTCCAGTACGAGTGGCGCCCCGGCCGGCCCTGCAGCTTTACGAAGCCGCAGGTCACAAACGCCGAGCGGTGGTGTCCGAGAGGGAGAGTTCACGTTCTCACGGCCAGGGGTCCCGGAGGGCGGCTCTCCGCCGTGGCCGCGAGCCCGGCCTCACCGAGGCGAGGGCTCCCTCCCCGCGGACTGTCCCGCGTGGTGGGGGTGGACGACGGAGGCGGGTGGGCCGTGTCCGTGTCCGTGTCCGGGTCAGTTGGTGCGGCGGGTGAGGCGGACCATGGCCCGGTGGAGGGCGGCGGGTGGGGGTGCGTCGGGCAGCGGGGGTATGGGTGCGCCGGGGGCGGCGTAGGAGCGGATCAGGTGTGCGACGAGGCGGCGCCAGGCGTCGGGTGCGGCGTCGCCCGTGGCGTTGACGACGCCGGCGTTGGCCATGAGCAGGAGGGGCAGGTCGCGGTCGGTGAAGTCCTCGCGTAGGTGTCCGGTGGCCTTGGCGCGGGCGATGAGTTCGACGGCGCCGTTGTACGCCTCGGCGCGGCGGGCCTCCAGGGCTCTGGCGGCGGGGAAGGTCATGGTCAGGACGTCGGCGAAGCCGCGGTCGGCGGCCTGCATCGCGCAGATGGCGTGGACGTAGCCCGTGAAGCCGTGCCAGGGGTCGGGGTCGTCGAGCGCGGTGGTGACGGCTGCGGCGTAGGCGTCCATGCGGTCGGCGAAGACGGCGTTGACGAGGTCGTCGCGGGTGGGGAACCGGCGGGCGAGGGTGGCTTTGCCGACGCCCGCGGCGCGGGCGACGGCGGACAGGGAGACTCCGAGCCCTTCGGTGGCGAACAGGTGTCGGGCAGCGGCCAGGATGCGGTCGCGGTTGCGTTCGGCGTCGGCGCGCAGCCCGGTGCCGGGCCGCTGCCCGGGAGCGTCGCCAGGGGCCGCGGAAGACGTCATGCCGCCACCCTACCTAAGTGGAACAATCGGTCCATTTGTGTTGTTACGCTGGGCGGCACTGGAAACGGGAAGGCCGTTCCAGTTAGTGGGAGGTGTTGTCATGCGTGCCGTCGTGCTGAACGAGGTCCCCTCCATGCCCGCCGTGACCGAGGCCGAGACGCCCCGGCCGCGGGCGGGCGAGCTGCTGGTGAAGGTGGCCGCCTCGTCCGTGAACGGCTTCGACCTGTCGGTCGCCGGCGGCCACCTCCAGGGGATGATGGAGCACCGGTTCCCCCTGGTGGTGGGCATGGACTTCGCCGGCACCGTCGAGGCCCTCGGCGAGGGGGCGGAGGGCTTCACCGTCGGGGAGGCGGTCTTCGGGGTGGCGCTGAAGCCGTACGTGGGCGCCGGAACGCTCGCCGAGTACGTCACCGTCCCGGCCGGCCACGGCGTCGCCCCGATCCCCGCGGGTCTGGACGTGAGGGTCGCGGGGGCGCTGGGCCTGGCCGGCACCGCCGCGCTGAACAGCGTGGACGCCGCCGCCGTGGCCCGGGGCGAGACGGTGCTGGTCTCGGGAGCGACCGGCGGGGTCGGGGCGCTGGCGGTGCAGCTCGCCGCCACCCGCGGCGCCCGGGTGATCGCCACCGCGAGGCCAGGGCGGGAGAGCGAGTTCGTCACCGGCCTGACCAGCTCCGGGGTCGAGGCGGTCGACTTCACCGGCGACCTGGAGGCCCACGTCACGGCCCTGGCCCCGAACGGTCTTGACGTGGTGGTCCACCTGGCGGGGAACGGCACGCGGCTCGCGGGCCTGGTGCGGACGGGTGGGCGGATCGCCTCCACCCTCGGCCTGACCAGCGACGCCGTCGAAGCCGACGTGACCGTCCACCCGATCATGGCCGACCCGAGCCCGCGGACGCTGTCCGCGCTGGCCGGGCAGGCGGCCTCCGGCGCGCTGCGGGTCCCGATCGCGGCCACCTACACGTTGGAGGAGGCTCCCGAGGCGTTCACCGCCTTCCGCGGCGGAACCCTCGGCAAAATCGCCGTCTCCGTCGCCTGACCCCCACCCCCACCGTCGCGGCGTCGGGGCCCACCACGGCCAGCGCCGGCGAGCAGGAAATCCCCCTCCGCCCCTACGACGAGACCACCGGCATGCCCCGTTCACCCGAAGGAAGAAGAGCTCCGTGACCATCGCGATCATCGGCGCCACCGGCAAGCTCGGCGGCCTGACCATCGACGCCCTCCTCCAGCGCGGTGTCGCCGCCGACGACGTGCTCGCGCTCGGCCGCAACGCCGACCGCCTCACCGCCCTCGCCGAGCGCGGGCTGCGCACCGCCGCCGTCGACCTGGACGACACCGCCGGCACCGCCGGGACTCTCGCCGGCGTCGAGAAGCTGCTCCTGGTCTCCTTCGGCGACCTGGGCACCCGCGTGGCCCGGCACGGGCAGGCCGTCGAGGCCGCCCGCCGGGCCGGCGTCCCCCACCTGGTGTACACTTCGGGCCTTCAGGCGCCCACGACCATCCTCGAACTCGCCGCCGACCACAAGGCCACCGAAGACCTCGTCACCGCCGCCGGCATGCCCGCGACCTTCCTGCGCAACGGCTGGTACACCGAGAACCACCAGCAGGACTTCGCCGACGCCCGCGAACGCGGCGTCATCGCCAACAGCGTCGGCGCCGGCCGCATCGCCACCGCCCCGCGCAGGGACTACGCCGAGGCCGCCGCCGTCGTGCTCAGCACACCCGGCCACGAGGGCCGGGCGTACGAGCTGTCCGGCGACACCGCCTGGTCCTACGACGAGTTCGCCGCCACCGCCCAGGAACTGCTCGGCACCCCCGTGCGCTACGAGCCGCTCACCTCCG
Source organism: Streptomyces sp. 4N509B (assembly GCF_052245655.1). NCBI lineage: Bacteria > Bacillati > Actinomycetota > Actinomycetes > Kitasatosporales > Streptomycetaceae > Streptomyces > Streptomyces sp. 4N509B. The sequence continues at coordinate 50,237 of NZ_JBQQBZ010000018.1, read as the reverse complement.
AACAGGAAGCCGAGAAGCTCATCGCGGCGGGACTCGACGACGCCATGGCCGGCTTCGTGGTCACCCTCAACGCCAACATGCGCGACGGCGCGATGGCCCCCACCCCGGGCGACCTCGCCCGGCTCATCGACCACCCCACCGAACCGCTGGCCACCACCCTGCGGACATGGGTGTGACATTCGACCGGTGCCCCTCACCGAACGCGGCGAGGGGCACCGGTCGAATGTCTCACCCTCACTGGGGGCAGAGTTCGGCATTACCTCCGTACAGGCACACGGTGCGCCACTCGGAGGTGTACTGGGGAAAGAACCGAAAGTCGGGAACGGGTCCGATGATCGCGATGTTCCGCGCGAACCCGATGCTCACCCGCACTTCCGCCGGCCGGTCGCGATCGAAGGCCTGACCGATGCCGGAGTACACCGTTTCGGGCGCCTGGTTGGCGGGACAGTTGATGAAGGTGTCCAGAAGGCCCTTGCGGTAGGTCTGTCCTTGCCTGATCTCCATCTGCGCCGCCGGAGTGGTGCCGCCCCTTCGTTCGACCTGCGGGCAGCTGTAGGTGATGCGTAGCCGTACGTTCTGCGTGGTTGGATCGTAGACCGCTTCTCCCGTACGCGCCCACCACGTTGGTTGTGCGTGAGCCGTTCCCGCCCCCAGCGTCAGTGCGAAGAAGAATGCGGTCAGCGTGATCAGGAGCCGCCGCGACCCGGCATGGGAACTCCGCATGGTGATCACCTCTTCCATCGAATGGAGACCACGTCACGAAGTGGCTACCGTCTCGCCGCCCGAATCAACCGTTCCTCACCCGTGTGAGGGATCCGCATCCTTCGTGTGGGTTAGGCGAGGAAGTGGGCCTTGATCCGGCCTTCCGCGGTTTCGTCGTTCCCTCTGGCGGGCCCACCCTGCGGAGTTCCTGGATTGCTTCTGGACTTTCTCGACAAGCCGCGGGCGATCGAACGAACCACGGGACTACGTCGCTCGTCTCGCCAGGACTTCTCCGCGGCTCCGTGCCCGTTCGGATCGGGGCGGTGGCAGACAACCGCCACACGAGAAGGCGCGTTGTCGCAGGTGACTCGTTCTCTCGGAACCTGGTGGGACAACTCCGGCCCCTCCCGCAAGGAATGGGGCCGGCGGCGGATGACGTGGTTCAGTGAGCCTTCTCGTAAGCGTCACGGATGCTGGCGGGCACCCGGCCGCGCTCGCTGATCTCCAGGCCCTCCTCCTTGGCCCACTGACGGATGGCAGCCGTGTCCTCACTTGGCGTGGCCCGCTTCGCGCCCGCCACGGACCGCCTGAGCCTCCCGACCTTCCGGCCCTTCTCGATGAAGGGCCTCAGAGCGGCGTCCAGCTTGTCATAGTTCTCAGGCGTAAGGTCGATCTCGTACTCAACACCGTTCAAGCTGAACCTGTGCGTACTCACGTCGCTCGCCTCGGCGCCGGTGAGGTCATCCGTATAGATGGTGACAACTTTCTGAGCCATGGGCGGGAGTATATAGGCCCTCGCGGTTCCGTCAGCACGGCGAATTGGCCACCTCGAATGGCGCGCGTGCGCGAGCTGTGGCCTGCCTGACCATGGTGCTTGTCAGGGGGAAGGGGCGTGAAACGCGTGCCCGGGAGGTGACTCGGAACGCGGTCACCGGCCGGCGCCGTGCGCGCGGCCGAAGTCGGGCGCGCGACGCGTGGGCCGCACGAGGGCCGACCTCGTGCGGCGGGCGGGAGAATTCAGCCTGAGACGGTAGACCGATCTGGGGCCCCGACGTCGTGTTCCCCGCTGACGACCGAACAGGGACGCACCCGCCGGGGCCCTCGACTTACGTCAGACAGAGAGGGTCTTTCTCTTCGTATCGGTCGATAACGCCCATGTGAGCACACCATGGCGTGGCGATGTCCGAGGGCTGTCGCGGACCCTGGTTCGATTCGATGCTCCGCAACGCGGAGTTCTTCACCTGGATGTCGACCGCAGGCCGCCAAAGAGCGAAACTCCCCGAGTTCGTATTCCTCGCTCCGACTGCCCGGGGCTACGGAGTACGCGCCTCGACGGTTCACCGCCCTGGGTGTCCGGTCCCGGCCGCCGGGCCCCGACGACGGGGCCGGCCCGGGGCCAGCCCTGGGCCGACCCGAGGGCCGGCCCAGGGAGACGGGTCAGCCGAACTCGTAGGGGCCGATGTCGATGGCGGAGCCCTGGACGCGGGGCGCGCCGTCGATGTCGTGGGTGAGGCCGCCGCTGTTCGGAGGCGCGCCCTCGTCCACGACGTCGGCCCGTCGGGCCCGGTCGCGGAAGTCGGTGAAGTCGTCCGGATCGTAGGCGGGCACCGGGGCGTCCGGGTCGCCCTCGAACTCCTCCCAGTCGTCGGCGATCGACTCGTCGGTCAGCTCCACGTTGGCGGTGTCGTCGGTCAGCGCGTCCTCGCTGCCGCGCGAGTAGACCGTGCCGCCGGCCGTGACCAGGACGTTGTTGCGCATCCGCACGTTCGTGGTCTCCAGGTCGTCGACCGTGGAGTGGAAGGTGAGAACGTGACCCTCGACGCCGCCGGCCAGGAGGTTGTTCTCGATCGTGGCGCCGGGGACGCTGCCCAACTCGATGTTCTGCCAGCCGAACGACTCGCAGACGTTCCCGCGGTAGGTGACGTCGCGCACGTCCGGCGTCGGGCGGTGCAGGTTCTGCATGATCAGGCACTGGCCCGAGACGCGGACGCAGTAGTTGTTCTCCACCAGCAGGTCGGACGCCGGCCGCGTGTCGCTGCTGTGCTGGTACGTCTGGAGGCAGTCCGGGTGCGGGTCGCCCTCGCTCCTGGCGGCGTTGAGGTCGTGGACGTAGTTGTTCCGGATGACGTGCCCGGTGCCCCAGACCCGCATCCCGTCGACGTCGTCGTTCCCGTCCTCGGTCCACAGGTCGTAGATGTTGTTCCACTCGACGGTGATGTTCCGCCCGCCCCAGAGGTAGACGCCGAAGTTGTGGGTCCCGGTGACCGTGTTCCCGGAGATCAGCACGTCGCTCGCGCAGTCCTCCGGGTCGCACGCGATGGCGTAGTGGATGTTCCGGCCGTTGACCATGTTGTTGACGATGCGGTGGCCGCTGCCCGAGAACCGGATGCCGGTCGACGGGTCGTCCAGTTCGTCGCCGACGACGGTGAAGCCGTCGACCTCGGCGCCGCTGCCGCTGATCCGGATGTCACGCACCCGCGCCACGCCGCCCGCGCGTACGGTCACGGGCTGGTCCACGGTGAGCGTCGTGTCCGAGTAGTCGCCCGGCCGGACGCACACGACGTCGCCGTCGTCCGCCGCGTCCACCGCGGACTGGAGGTCGTCGTCGGCGAAGGACGTGCAGTCGTCGGTCCTCGGGTTGCCGTTGCCGTCGGTGCCGTACCCGCCTTCGCCGGTGCCGCCGTCCTCCCCACCGCCTCCGTCGTCGTCTCCGTCATCGTCGTCATCGCCGTCGCCGGGGGTGCCCCAGACCTCGACCTCGGTGAGGCTGTTCCAGTCCCCCTCGCCCTCGCCCTCGTAGCCGTGGCCGAGGTAGCGGACCCTGCTGGTCTGGACGGGGGTGAAGGCGAACGCCTCCAGCTCGGTGGTGGCGCCGCTGCTGCGGTCCTCGACGACGGTGACCCACCGCGAGCCGTCCCAGAACTGCAGCTCGAAGACGTTCTGGCGCGTGGTGCCCTCGTACACGGCGAGGTCGACGCGCGAGACGGTCATGGTCGAGCCGAGGTCCAACTCCAGCCAGGCGCCGTCGCCTTCGCCGGACCAGCGGGTGTCGAGGTCGCCGTCCACGACGTTGGCCGGCTCGTTCCCGTCACTGGTGCTGGCCGAGACGCCGCTGGCGTCCGGCGTGATCGGCACGTCGGCGGCGTGGGCCGGCGGGGGCACGACGAACAGTGCCGCTCCCGTGCCGAGGGCGGCGAGCGCCGCCCACCGCCGGCCACGGGGGCGGGACATCGAACGCGAGCTGCTCAAGGGGATGTCTCCTTGCCTTCTCGTCGTTGTGCGGAAAAACACACGTCCGCGCGCGGCCGGGCGGCGGCGCGTCGGAGGCGCGTCGGAGGAGGGGAGGCGGGGGAGGGGACGCGTCACCCTCCCCCTGGTCGCGTGAGCGGGGGTCAGACGCGGACGAACGCGTCCTCGTCGTTCCGGGCGGCGGGGAGGCCACCGGCGCCGGCCGGCCCGGGCCGGGTCGCGGACGCGGACGCGGCCGGTGACCGGTCCCCGCCGCCGCCGTCTCCGTCGCAGTCGGTCAGCGCGACCGTGCTCTCGCCGAGCGCGGCGTCGGTGACCTCGTTGTCGTCGCAGACCACGTTCTCCCCGGCGTCCTCCCCGGCGCAGTCGTCGTTGACGACGTCGAATCCCCAGCCGTCCTCCTCGTACGGCGCGACGCTGCCGGTGTTGCCCTGGAAGACGTTGCCGCAGCCCCAGCCCGCGACGCGGACGCGGCTCTTGAAGCCGCTCATGTACGCGGCCTCGCCGTGGTTCTCCGCGATCACGTAGCCGTTGCCCTTCGCCGACACCCAGCTCTCGCCGGAGTTCGCGCCGGTCTGGCCGGTGCCGTCGAACGTGTTGCCGCGTATCTCCCCGCCGGTGGACCCCTCCTTGATGTCCACGTGCTCCGCGGTCACGTTCGGGCCGAGGCGGTTGTCGAGCACCCTGTTCCGGTCGCTCCGGTCCGGGCCGTCGTCCCAGTTGTTCTCCGCGGAGCCGAGGTAGATCGCCTCGCCGTAGTCCGCGGTGACCTGCCCGGTGTCGTGGACGAAGGAGTTGCGCACCACGTTGTCCGAGCTCTCCCGGCGGAAGTGGACGCCCTCCTCGCCGATGTCGTACACCTCCAGCCCGTCCAGCACGTTGCCGGAGGCGCCGGTGGCCATCACGCCCTTCTTCGCGGCGCGTACGGTGAAGCCGGTCAGCCGCCAGTGGTCCGCCCGGAGGTCCACCGCGTAGCCGCTTCCGTTGTCGCCGCCGTCGATGACCGCGTCCGGGGAGCCGGTCAGCGTGATCGGCGCGTCCTCGGTTCCGCTGTTCGAGAGGGTGATGGCGTCGTACACGCCGTCGGCCATCGCGATCGTGTCGCCCGGCTCCGCCTCGTCGAGGGCGTCCTGAAGCTCGGTGGCGGTCGACACCCTGGTGACGTCGGGCGTGTCGGGGTCCTCCGCTCCGGGTGCCCGGCCGTGGAGGGTGGTTTCTGTGATGCTGGTCCAGTCGTTGTCGGTGTTGCCGTAGCCGACGATCCGCACGTGGCGGGCCGGGCCGTCGGCGATGTCGTAGCGCTCCGCGGCGGTCGTCGCTCCGCTGGTGCGCTGGCCGGCCAGCGCGGTCGTCCAGGTGCTGCCGTCCTCGGACAGTTCGACGTCGAAGGTGTGGGTTCGCGTGTCGCCCCGGTGCCAGGCGAGGGACACCGAGCCGACCGTGTGGGTGGCGCCGAGGTCGTAGCTGATCCAGACGCCGTCGCCCTCGGCGGACCAGCGGGTGGTCAGGTCGCCGTCGAGCGTGTTCTCCGGGACGTTGCCGTCGTGGTCGCTCGCCGCCACGTCCACCACGGGCAGCACGGAGTCGTCCGGGTCACCGGGCTCTCCCGGGTCGTCCGGGTCTCCCGGCTGGTCCGGCTCGTCCGGGTTCTCCGCGTCGGGGCCGACGTCGGCCGCGGTGAGCGGGCCACGGGTCACCTCGCCGGGGCCGTACTCGTCGGCGCCCGCGTCCGGCTCCCCGTCCCTGGCCTGGCCGTCCATGTCGTCGGTGACGACGTCGAAGCCGCCGGTGGCGGCGTCGACCGCCGGGCTGTCCGGGGCGATCCGCCGCACCGCGCCGTCCCCGACGAGCAGCGGGTCGGCGACCTCGACGCCGCCGTCCGGCACGTCGCCGACCGTGGCCGAGCCGGTCGGCCAGGCGATGTTCCCCGCGTACGTCATGTCCCGCGGCGTCATCAACTCGTTGAAGAGCTTCCCCTCGCCGCCGACCACCACGTTGTCCGCGATGACCGAGTCGACCGGCGGGAGCTCGTAGTTGGCACCGACCTCGATGTTCGACACGTTGTTGACGAACGTGTTGTGCACGATCGTCGCCCGGTACACCCGCCAGTGCGCGCTGAGGGCGCCGGAGGTGTCCACGTCGCCGCCGTCCACCTGGAGCGCGGCGTCGTAGCCGGTCCCGGTCAGGCCCTCGAAGTAGTTGTTGAAGACCAGGTGGTCCTGGCCGTAGAGCCGGATGCCACCCGTGCCCGGCTTCCCGCCGCCGAGGAAGAAGTTGCCGTGGAACGTGCCCCGGTTGCCGTGCCGCTGGGTCACCGTGCCCTGCGAGGTCAGGAACGTGTTGTACCGCACCACGTTGTCGTTGCTCTTGACCGAGACGATCTCCGGGTCGCCGTCGCAGTTCTCGAAGAGGTTGGACTCGATGACGGTGTGCCCGTCCGACTCGGAGATGGCGCTCTGGCCGACCCGGATCGCCTCCATCTCGTTGTTCGCGCGCGGGCCGATGTTCCGGAAGTGGTTGTGGTCGATCCGGTCGTACTGGGACTGCTGGGTCTCCGAGCCGTCGATGGTGATGAAGTTGCCCAGCTCGTGCTTCTCCTCGAACAGGTTGTGATCGATCCGGTTGTGGTGGCTGTTCTCCCCCTGGATGATCACCCACTTCAGCGACTCCTCCTCGGCGAGCCGGAAGTGGTTGCGGGTCAGCCGCACGTGGTGCGACCCGGTGATCTTGAGCGTGTCGCTGTTCCGCCACGAGAGGCCCTCGAACGTCACGTAGGACGAGTCGAGGACCTCCAGCTGACCGTCGGAGATGACCGCCTCCCCGCGGTTCTCGGCCGCGACGACGATCGGCTCCGACGCCGTGCCGTGCCGGTCGCTCATCCTCCCGATCTCGTACGCGCCGTCCGCCAGCACGATCCGGTCACCCGCCTCGGCGCCCTCCAGGGCCTGTGCCAGTTCGTCGGAGTCCGAGACGGTGATCACCTCCAGGGTGTCGGCCATGCTCGCGTTGCCGGAGACGGCGAACGCGGCCACGACCGCCGCGGCCACGCCCGCCGGGATCAGCCGGCCAGGCCGGATCCGTTTCATCGACCATTCACCTCGTCAGTCGTCACGAGTCGTCACGAGTCGCCGCGTCATGGACCGCATGCCGCCCGACGGGCGCCGGTGTGGGCACGGCCAGCGGCGGCGCCCCACCCTGCCCGTGGTCCCTCGGGATCCCTCCACGCGTCTGCCGTGTACGGCCCCCGAACGACGCGGCCCAGCAGCCCCGTGCGGCTGCTGGCCTTTCCGCGAGCGGGAGACGGGGACGGTGGCTGGTGGAGGGTCCTCACCCGGGTCTGTGGCGTTCGTTCACCCGGCCGACCCGACGGCGGCACAGACCCGCCGGAGCGGACTGCCTGTCCCAGCGCGAGGCCCGTTGACAGGTGAGGGAGACGTCACAACGATGGGAGCGCTCCCAAGTGCCGCGGTGCCCCACGCCCGCGCCCCCACCACTGGAGGCAAACGTGACCCGATCCCCCCGCAGACGCCGCAGGCCAGCACTGGCCCTGTCCGTGCTGGCCGCCTCCCTCGCGGGCCTGCTCTCCGCGACCTCGCTCCCGTCGAACGCCGGGGCCGGGGAGCCCGCGCGGGCGCCCGCCGCCTCCACGGTCCACGAGGCCGAGGACGGCGAACTGAACGGCGTGACCGTCGACTCCGCCGCCGAGGGCTACTCCGGCACCGGCTACGTCACCGGCTTCGACACCGAGACGGACAAGCTCACCCTCACCATCCCCGACAGCCCCGGCGGCCTGCACGACCTGACGCTGCACTACCGTGCGCCCTCCGGACAGAAGACCACCTCCCTGCAACTCAACGGCGAGGGCGCGGGCGACGTCGTGCTGCCCCAGACCGAGGCCTGGAGCACCGCGTCGGCGGGCCGCGTGCTGCTGGAGGAGGGCGGCAACACCATCTCCGTCCTCAGCAACTGGGGCTGGTACGACATCGACGCCATCAGCCTCAGCCCCAGCGAGCCCCGCCCCCCGCACCAGGTCACCGGCGTACCCGTCAACCCGGACGCCACCCCCGAGGCCCGCGCGCTGCTGGCGGACCTCACCGAGAACTACGGCGAGAACATCCTCAGCGGCCAGCAGGACATGGGCTCCGTCCAGTGGCTGGAGGAGAACGTCGGCAGGGCGCCGGCCGTCGCCGGGCTCGACATGATGGACTACTCGCCCAGCCGCGTCGAGCGCGGCACCGTGGGCACGGACGTGGACAACGCGCTGGCCTGGCACGAGCGGGGCGGCATCACCACCTTCGCGTGGCACTGGAACGCGCCCACCGGCCTGATCGACGAGCCGGGCAGGGAGTGGTGGCGCGGCTTCTACACCGACGCCACCACCTTCGACGTGGCCGCCGCCCTGGCTGACAGGGAGTCCGAGGAGTACCGGCTGCTGCTGCGCGACATCGACGCCATCGCCGAGGAACTGCTGCGGCTTCGGGACGCCGGGGTCCCGGTGCTGTGGCGCCCGCTGCACGAGGCCGAGGGCGGCTGGTTCTGGTGGGGCGCGAAGGGCCCCGGGCCGGCGAAGGAGCTGTGGCGGATCATGTACGACCGCATGGTCAACCACCATGAGCTGCACAACCTGCTGTGGGTGTGGAACTCCGTCTCGCCCGAGTGGTACCCCGGCGACGACGTGGTGGACATCGTCTCGGCCGACACCTACCCGGCCGTGGGGGACCACGGCCCGGTCAGCGGCACGTACGAGAAGCTGGTCGAGCTCGTCGGCGACCAGAGGCTGGTCGCCCTCACCGAGACCGGCTCCATCCCCGACCCCGACCTGCTCGAAGCGTACGAGGCCGACTGGAGCTGGTTCGTCACCTGGTCCGGCAGCTTCATCGACGACGGCGTCCACAATCCCCCCGCGCACCTGGAGCACGTGTTCAACCACCCCTACGTGATCACGCTGGACGAACTCGACGCCTGGCGTTCCGGAAGCGGCGGCTGAGGCCCCGCCCACCACGGAGGGCTGTGAGCCGCCCGCGCCGGCGCCGACCGGGTCATCCCCGACCTGGCCGGCGCCTGCGCCGGGCCGGTGCGGACGGGCCCGCCGCGCCCGTCGGGCCGCCACGGCGGGGAGGAGCCTCTAGGCTTCCTCCCCAGGCTTCCTCGCTGGCCGCGCCAGCCACTTCAGCCACGCCTCGCGTAAGGGAAACACAGACCGCCGTGACCCGCCCCGACAGCCCGTACGACGTCAAACGCGCCCTCCGGCAGTGCTACGCGCCGAGGAACACCGACTGGGCGCTGGTCGAGGTGCCCGCCCAACGGTTCCTCGCCGTCGACGGCGAGGGGGACCCGAACACCAGCGTCGACTACGCCCGCGCCGTCGAGGCCCTCTACACCGTCGCCTACACACTCAAGTTCACCAGCAGGCGCACCCTCGGCCGGGACTTCGTCGTCGGACCCCTCGAAGGGCTGTGGTGGTCCGACGACCCCGAGGTGTTCGTCTCACGCGCCAAGGACGCCTGGCACTGGCGCATGCTCATCAGCCAGCCCGACTGGATCACCGACGACCTCGTCGAGCAGGCCAGGCAGGCCGCGATGGCGAAGAAGGGCCTGCCCGCGATCGCCCACGTCCGTCGGGAGACCCTGCACGAGGGCACCAGCGCCCAGCTGCTGCACATCGGCCCCTACGACGACGAGGGGCCCGCGCTCGCCGTGCTCCATCACGAGTACCTGGCCGCCCACGGGCTGCGCATGGTGGGGCAGCACCACGAGATCTACCTCAGCGACCCCCGCAGAACCCAGCCCGCCAGGCTCAGGACCGTCCTCCGGCAGCCGGTACGGAGAGCGAACGACACGGCCTAGCCGTGTTGTCCGGCGGGCGCCGCCATGCGGCGGGGGATGTCATGGCCCTGCCGCAGGTGTTGACGGGCCGTTCGCGCGAACCTTAGATGGCAGGGGTTGTTCGGGAACGCAACCGTCGTTCGATATCGCGAACGCTGGAGGCGAACGCCATGACGAAGAGCCCTCGACCCCTCCGACGACGCGACTTCGTGCGTGCCTCCGCCACGGGCGTCGCCGCCGTGGCCGCCGCCGGCGCCCTGCCGGCCGTCGCCCTCGCCCGGACGCCCGCGTCCGCGGCGGGCCACGGGCCGGCGGCGGCGCCGGCTGCCGGCGGGCCGCCGCCCTACGTGGGGGCGGGCGCCACGGCACCCCTCCGCCCCTTCACGCTGCACCAGGTGTCGCTGGGACGGTGCCTGTTCCAGGAGAAGCGCGACCGCATCAAGAGCTTCGTCGAGCACTACGACGAGCGGCGCTTCCTCGTGCTGTTCAACGAGGTCGCCGGCCGTCCCAACCCACCCGGCGTCGAGGTCCCCGGTGGTTGGGAGGACGGCGGGCTGCTCAGTGGCCACTGGGCCGGGCACTACCTGACGGCCCTCGCACAGGCCCACGCCGACCAGGGCGAGAGCGTCTTCAGGGACAAGCTCGACTGGATGGTGGACGAGCTCGGCGCCTGCCAGGAGGCGCTGGCGGGCACGACCGTCCACCCCGGCTACCTGGGCGCCCTGCCCGAGGACACCGTGCTGCGCGCGGGCCCGCCACGGTTCGCGGCGTACGGCGGCGACCCGGACACCAACACCTGGGCTCCCTGGTACACCCAGCACAAGATCATGCGCGGCCTCCTCGACGCGTACACGCTCACCGGCAACGAGCGGGCCCACGCGATCGTCCTCGCGATGGCGGACTGGGCGCACCTCGCGCTGACGCTCGGCGACGTCCACCACCCCGACTACGCCGGGCCGGTCACCCGGGACGACCTGAACCTCATGTGGGACACCTACATCGCGGGCGAGTACGGCGGCGCCAACGAGGTGTTCGCCGAGCTCCACGCGCTGACCGGCGACGAGCGCCACCTCGCGACGGCCAGGTGCTTCGACAACCGCGAGTCGCTCTTCGACGCCTGCGTGGCCGACCGCGACATCCTCGTCACCACCGACGAGACCCGGCCGGGCCGGAAGCGACCGAACCGCCTGCACGCCAACACACACATCCCCAACTTCACCGGCTACCTGCGGATCTTCGAGCAGACCGGCGAGGAGGACTACCACCTCGCGGCGAAGCACTTCTTCGGCATGGTCGTCCCCCACCGCATGTTCGCCCACGGCGGCACGAGCGGGAACTTCCCCGGCTCCAACGACAACCCCGAGCAGTTCCAGAACCGGGACAACGTCGCCCACGCCATCGGCTCGGCCGGCGCCGAGACCTGCACCACCTACAACCTGCTGAAGCTCGCGCGCAACCTCTTCCTCCACGACCCCGACCCGGCCTACATGGACTACTACGAGCGCGGCCTGGTCAACATGATCGCCGGGCAGCGCGCGGACACCGACACCCTCGACGACCCGCAGGTCGCGTACTTCCAGCCGCTGACGCCCGGCGCGGGCCGCTCGTACGGCAACACGGGGACCTGCTGCGGCGGCACCGGCCTGGAGAACCACACCAAGTACCAGGAGACGGTCTACTTCCGTTCCGCCGACCAGTCGACGCTGTGGGTCAACCTCTACCTCGCCTCGACCCTCGACTGGGCCGACCGCGGACTCACCCTCACCCAGCGCACCGACTTCCCCCGCGAACAGGGCACCACCCTTGTCGTGGACGGCAGCGGCCCGCTCGACATCAGGCTGCGGGTCCCCGCCTGGACCGACGACGCCCCCGGCGGCTTCGTCGTGTCGGTCAACGGCCGCCGCCTGGCCGGGCCGCCGCCACGGGCGGGCAGCTACCTCACGCTCAGCCGCAGCTGGCGGCCCGGCGACACCATCGAGATCGCGATGCCCTTCCGCCTCCGCGTCGAGCGGGCGATCGACCGGCCCGAGGTGCAGTCGGTCTTCTTCGGCCCGCTGATGATGCCGATCCTCGGGGAGCCGGCGGGGGGCGCGTTCGAGGAGCTCACCCTCTACCGCCACCTGAGGCTGGACGGCGACTACTCCCGGGCCGCCTTCACGCCCGGCACGGGCGGGGGCCAGACGTTCACGACGGCCGACGGCCGCGTCCTGCGCCCGCACCACGTCGGCGACGCCGAGCCCCACTCCCCGTACTTCCTGCGCATCGAGCCCGAGATCGTCTTCGGCTCCCTCGCCACCGGCGTGCCCAACCGCAAGCGCGACGACGGGCTGCCGCGCTACGACGTGCCGGTCGAGGGCGTCGCCTCACCCGGCGACGAGGGCCTCACCCTCCTCGACGCGGTGTGGGACGCCGCGCCGTTCGCCGACCACGACGCCTTCGTCCGCCGGGTGCGGCGGGTCGCGGAGGAGTGGCGGGCCGCCGGCCTCCTCACCGCCGCCGAGCGGGAGACGGTCCTCGCGTACGCCTCCCGGGCCCAGGACGAGCTGCGCCCCTGAAGCCGCGCGACGTCGCACGGCTCATGCCACGGCGAGGAGCTACCGGTTGTTCCGCGACATCGCCTCGACGAACTCGTCCGGGCTCATCCGGCCGTCGAACAGGTCCCGGATCGCGCTCATCATCGGCTCCGACTGGTCGACGGGCAGGGCCTGGTCCCAGGAGAGCTGGAAGCTGGGCGCCGCGCGGACCATGTCGTACTGGAACCGCGCGTACTCGGGGTTCTCGTGGCTGCCGATCAGCGCCTCGGAGTCGTTGGTGGTCGGGACGTCGCCGTTGTCGATCAGCGCCTGGGAGTACTCCTGGGTGGCACCGAGCTTGAGGAACTCGATGGCCGCGGCCAGGCGGTCCTCCTCGCCCTCCTCCTGGAGGGCGGCGTTGACCGACCAGTAGTTGCTGGGGCTCCCGACCAGGTTCTCCGGGGAGCCCTCACCCCCCTCGACGACCGGGAAGTTCGTGTACGCCAGGTCACGGCGCGCGAACGCGGGCGCGTCGGCGAGCTGGTTGGGGAACTCCCAGCTGCCCATCAGGTGCATCGCGGCCCCGCCCTCGGCGAAGAGGGTGGAGGCCTCGCCGCTGGTGTAGCCCATGGACCCGAAGTCCTCGCCGAAGGTGCCCCGTTCCACCAGGTCGTGGATGGTCTCGGCGGTCCACCGCATGGCCGGGTCCTTCCACGCCGAGACCTCGCCGGCCTGGATGTGCCGGAACACCTCGGGGCCGCCGTACCGGTCGAGCAGGACCTCCAGCCACATCAGCTCGGTCCACGGCTCCTCGCCGGCGAGCGCCACGGGCGTGATGCCCTCGGCCGTGAAGAGGTCCACCAGCTCCAGGAAGTCGTCGAAGGTCGCGGGGGGTTCGACGCCGACCTGGTCGAAGAGGGTCTGGTTGTAGAAGAGGATCACGGGCTGCACGCCGCGCATCGGTACGCCGTAGTACCGCCCGTCGATCATGGCGCCCTCCAGGAGGTTGGGCACGAAGGCGTTCTCGAACTCCTGGTCCGTCTCCACGATCTCGCTGAGGTCCATCAGCGAGCCGTCGGCGACGAAGTCGACGATGTTGCCGCCGCCCCAGTTGAAGAAGATGTCGGGCGGGTTTGGGTCCGACATGGCGGTCTGCATGCGCCCCTGGTACTCCCCACCGGGGATCTGTATCAGGTTGACGTCGATGTCCGAGGTGGCGTTGAACTCCTCGACGAACCGCTCCTGAACGGAGGTGGAGGCGTCCTGGTAGACCCAGACGTCCAACGTCCCCCCGCTGCCGGGGCTGCTGCCGCACGCCGACACCGTCGACGCCAGCAGCCCGGCCGCCACCGTGACGCGGACCGCGCCCCCCACCCGGGACCAGCCATGCCGTGAACCCATGCGCATCGAACACCTACTCCTGCACCACTGAAAAGTTTTCGGACGAGATGCGGGGGGGAACATACGTCCGAAAGGCGTGAATGTCAACGCTATGTTCCTGTGGCGTTACCTGCCTCTCGGCTGACGGACGAACAGGGTGGGAGTCGGCGGGTGGGGTTCGGCTCTCGGGCGCTCCGGCCGGGTTGGCCGCGTCCCGGGAGGTGACGTGTCCGCACCGCCGTCGCGTCGCCGTGTCGCGCCGTGCGGCGGTGTGCGGTCCGCCCCGGCCGATCGGCCGGTTCGGTGCGCGGGTCTTGCCGCCCCATGCGGCCGGCCCTAACCTCTTGGGAGCGCTCCCAGTAAATCGTTCCATCCCTTCCATGTCGAGTGGATGAAACGATTTAGGAGAACGTTTTACATGAGCGCGCATCTCTGTCCTCCCTGCCGAAGGAGTCGCGATGCACGTCCGAGGACCGCGCTGGACGCGCGGCAGACACACGCCACCACCTGACCGCCCGGCCCGGCGGAGACGAACAGAAACGGACCTCGTCCGCCGAGGTCGCGTCGCCGCGCTGGTAGCCGTCGCGCTGCCGCTGTCGTTGACCGCCGGCCTGACCGGCACCACCGCGCAGGCCGCGTCGTTCGCCTGCGACGTGGCCTACTCGGCCAACGACTGGGGCGCGGGGTTCACCGCCAACGTCGCCATCGAGAACACCGGTGACGTGGCGGCCTCCGGCTGGTCGCTGTCCTACGCCTACACGGGCGACCAGCACCTCCAGGAGGGCTGGAGCGGCCGCTGGTCGCAGTCCGGCCAGCGCGTCACCGTCGTCAACGAGTCGTGGAACGGCGAGCTGGCGCCCGGGGCCACCGTCAGCGCCGGCGCCAACTTCACCTACTCCGGCACCAACACCGCTCCCACCAGCTTCTCGGTCAACGGCGTCGCCTGCGGCGACGACGAGCCGCCGGTCGACGCGGTCACCATCCTCGCCACGCCCTCCTCGCTCGCGCTGCAACCGGGCACCACCGGCACGATCAACCTCCGTCTGAGCGCCGAGCCCATCAGCGACCTCACCGTCACGGTCGCGCGCACCAGCGGCAACACCAACCTGTCGGTCAGCGGCCCCTCGACCGTCACCTTCACGCCGACGAACTGGGACGTCCCGCAGCCCGTCACCATCGCCGCCGCCACCACCGGCAGCGGCCCGGCCACCTTCACCGCCTCAGCGCCCGGCATCCCCTCGATCACCCTCACCGCCACCCAGCTCGGCGACGACCCGGACCCGCCGGCGGGCGCCCTCCAGATGGAGGATCTGAATCGGGGTGTGACCTCGGTGCGTTCGGGTGACGGGAATCTGGTGTCGTGGCGGTTGTTGGGGACGGAGGGCTACGACACGGCGTTCAACGTCTACCGTGACGGGGCGAGGGTGAACGCTTCGCCGGTCACGGACTCGACGAACTATCTGGACAACGGTGCCGCCTCGACCGCGACGTACACGGTGCGGGCGGTGGTGGGCGGTGTGGAGCAGGCGCCCTCGGAGTCCTCGGTGCGCTTCACCGGGGGGAACTATCTGGATGTGCCGTTGCAGCGGCCTGGTTCGACGTACACGCCGGTCGAGGCGAGTCCGGGGGATGTGGACGGTGACGGGCAGTACGAGCTGATCGTGAAGTGGGATCCGGACAACGCGAAGGACAACTCGCAGTCCGGGGTCACGGGGAACGTCTACGTCGATGCCTACCGGTTGAACGGGCAGCGGTTGTGGCGGATCGATCTGGGTCGGAACATCCGGGCGGGTGCGCACTACACGCAGTTCCAGGTCTACGACTATGACGGGGATGGTCGTGCGGAGGTCGCGATGAAGACGGCCGACGGTACGCGTGACGGCCTGGGCGCGGTGATCGGGAACGGTAGCGCCGATCACCGCAACTCCGGCGGGTACATCCTCGCTGGCCCGGAGTTCTTGACGATGTTCGACGGGTTGACCGGTGCCGCGCTGTCGACGGTGAACTACGATCCGCCGCGTGGGAACGTCGCCTCGTGGGGGGATGACTACGGCAACCGGGTGGATCGTTTCCTGGCCGGGACGGCGTATCTCGACGGGCAGCGGCCGTCGCTGATCATGGCGCGTGGTTACTACACGCGGGCGGTCGTCGCGGCGTGGGACTTCCGTGACGGGCAGCTCACCCGGCGTTGGACGTTCGATTCGAACGTCTCGGGGAACGGTGCGGCGTACGGTCAGGGGAACCATCAGTTGTCGGTCGCCGACGTGGATGGTGACGGGCGGCAGGAGGTCGTCTACGGTTCGGCGACGATCGATGACGATGGCCGGTTGATGTATGCGACGGGTTTTGGTCACGGTGACGCGTTGCACGTGGGTGACTTCGTGCCCTCCCGCTCGGGGGTGGAGGTCTTCACGATCCACGAGTCGGGCAGTCAGCCGGGTTCCGACCTGCACGACGCCCGGACCGGCCAGGTCATCCACCGCACGCCGACCAGCGGCTCGGAGGGGCCGGGTCGGGGTGTGGCCGGTGACATCTACGCCGGTAACGCGGGGGCGGAGTTTTGGGGTTCGGGGCCGAACATGACCAGTCTGCGTAACGCCTCGGGTGGCAGTGTCGGGCGTAACCCGTCCTCGGCGAACTTCCTGGCCTGGTGGGACGCCGACCCGGTGCGTGAGTTGTTGAACGGCACCACGATCGACAAGTACGGGACCGGTGGCGACACCCGGCTGCTGACCGGCAGTGGCGTGGCCTCCAGCAACGGCACCAAGTCCACCCCGGTCCTGTCCGGGGACCTGCTGGGCGACTGGCGGGAAGAGGTCGTCTGGCGTCACACGGACAACTCCGCCCTGCGGATCTACGCGACCTCCACCCCGACCACCACCAAGCTGCACACCCTGGTCCACGACGCCCAGTACCGCGTCGCCCTGGCCTGGCAGAACACCGCCTACAACCAACCACCCCACCCCAGCTACTTCCTCGGAGCCGGCATGAACCGCCCACCGCAGCCGAACATCTACCTACGCTGACGGCCCTCTGTGACGGACCCCGGGCGCGTTCCCTCGCGCGCCCGGGGTTCACCCACGGCCCGCCGCGGGCCGTCAGGCGTGCGGCCCTCGGGCGCCGGCGGCGCCGCTGCTCTCCCGCCGGACGAGTTCGGGGTCGAAGACGACCTGCCGGACGGGACGCTCGGGGTTCGCCACCCGCTCGACGAGCAGTTCCACGGCGTTGCTTCCCATGGCCACGGCGGGTTGGCGGACGGAGGTGAGCGGAAGGGTGTTGTTCGCGGCGAAGTCGCTGTCGTCGTAGCCCACGATGGCGACGTCGTCGGGGACGCGGATGCCGGCGCGCAGCAGCGTGTGCATGAGCCCGATCGCCTCCAGGTCGCTGGCCGCGAAGACGCCGTCGGGACGCTCGCGCGCGGGCAGGGAGGCCAGCCGTTCGCCGGCTTCCCGCCCCATCCGCATGCCCGTCCCGTCCCCCTCGACCACGGTGAGGGAGACGCCGACGGTCGCCGCCACCACCTCGCGGCAGCCCGCCAGGCGGTCGGCGTTCTGGCGGATGGTCAGCGGCCCCGCGACGAACCAGATCCGGGTGCGGCCGGTCTCGACCAGGTGCTCGGCGGCGAGCCGCCCGCCGCCGACGTCGTCCAGCCAGACCGAGTCGAAGTCGCCGGCCTGGTCCCGGGCGTCGACCAGGACCACCGGGACGCCCCGTCGGCGCAGCCGGTGGAGGGAGGACAGGTCGCCGGTGACCGGCGTGATGAGGACGCCGTCGACCCGGTACTGCTCGAAGCTGGCCAGGTGCCGCTCCTGGCGGGCCACGCTTCCGTAGCTGTTGCCGACCATGACGGTCAGGCCCGAGCGTTCGGCGACGGTGTCGGCGCCGAGGATCACCTGGCTGAAGAAGGGGATGCCGGTGTCGAACACGGCCATGCCGAGGGAGCCGCTGCGCCCGCCGCGGAGTTGGCGGGCGGGCAGGTTGGGCACGTAGCCGAGCGTGTCGATGGCTTCCCGGACGCGGGCGAGCGAGGCGGCCGAGACGCGCTCGGGGCGGTTGAGCACGTTCGAGACGGTGCTCACGGACACGCCCGCCAGGGCGGCGACCTCTCGGATGCCGACGTTGCCCATCGCTTCGCTGCCTCACTTCCTCGGACGTCGGATCGGCCACACGCGGCTCGACGGCGGTCGCCGCCCAGGGCGCCGCGCTGGGCGAGCCGAGGCCGGATCCCGGCCCGTCGCCTCCGCCCCGTCTCGTACAACGCCCCACGTTTTCGGGAGCGATCCACGACCCTGCGGCGGGTCGGCACGATCGTCCCACAGGGGCGCTTCCGGGGCGTGACCAGCCAGGGGCGACCCCCGGTACCTGGAGGCGCTGCGGCTGTGGGCCGACGCCGACGTGTACCCGATCTTCCCCTTCCACACGGCCAACCAGGCCGCCAAGGCGGAGGCCGCCGCGCAGGGCCACCCCGGCAGCAACAACGTCTCCGTCATCAACTCCACGGTGACCTTCCGCTTCCTCTCCTCCGTGCTGCGGAACCGACATCAACCACCGCGGGAGTCGTCTCCGACACCTCGGACCGGGTCGTCGACGTCCTCGCGCGCGCCGGGCGCGACCTGGCCGGCGAACAGGACAACCTCGCCGAGCGGGCGACGGCCAGCGCCTCGCACTCGGCCACGGATCACGGCGTGGCGGGCGCCGTGGACGGCTTCACCATCAACGATCCGTTCTGGGGCAGCGAGGGCTCCGGCTCGGCCGAGGACTGGTTCCGGCTGTTCCTCGCCAGCGACAAGCGGCCCGACGCGGGCTACGCGGAACCGGCGACGTACACCGTGCAGTACCTCGACGGCGGTCGGTGGCGCGAGGTGCCCGCGTCCGAGACGGTCCCCGAGCGACCGCGCGCCAACCTCAACGAGGTGCGGTTCGCCGAGGTCACCACCACCGCGCTGCGCGTGGTGACGGCCCACCAGCAGGGCCACGCCACCGGCCCGGAGGAGATCCAGGTCCACGGCGCCGGCTGAGCCGGGCCCGGCCGTCGGGAGGTCCCCGGCGGCCGGGGCCGCCGAGAGCCCCGGGCCGCCCGACGACCGCTCGCACGCCGTCCGTCGGGCTGGTCGTGGGGTCCCTGGTGGGGCCTCTGGTGGCGCCTCTGGTGGGCCGTCGGGTGGGGCCGTCGGTGGGGCCGCTCGAAGTTAGCTACATCACATATCCGGAAGCGCTCGCCTCCGCCGACGCCTTGCGAGAATGCAGGGAAACCCCTCCCGGACGCGTCCGGGAGGACCCGTGAGGGCCACGACGACAGCGCTGTGTGTGGCGTTCGCGAGGTGGACAGGAACGCAGGTCAGAACCGCAGGCGGTTCGGCAGACCACGCTCGACCACCGGCCCTCGGACCGGGGACCGTGACCGGGGACGCAGGTCCGGGTCGTGGACCCGGACCCCGGCGGGCGAGCTGATCGCGATGCTGCGCCGGGTGCGCCGACCAGGCAGGTCGTGGGGGGCGGTGGGGTCGTGGTAGCAACGGCCGGACGGGCGCGCCATCGAGCGGCACGCGCAGGCGGTCCACGTCGACACGTCGCACGCTCCCGCCGGGCGGCACCAGCCGCCTCGTCAACGACCCGCGGCCTCGCCACGGACCACGACAAGACCCGCCGCGTCGAGGGTCCGTTCGCGCACCTCTCCCTTCCGTCCACACGCGGCAAGCACCCCACCGTCCGCGCTGCGCAACGAAGGAGAGGCGTGTGCAATCCCGACAGTCCGTCCCGTTCACCAAAGAGGACTCCCAGATCCTGAGCTGTGTGATAGCCGCCCCCAACCAGGGCGTCGCGGCCGAATGGCTCGGTTTCACCCCCACCCATCTGCGGCGTTTACTCAGGGAGCTGCGGCAGCGGTTCGAGGTCGACACCAACGAACAGCTGATCGTCCTGGCGTCGGTCAGCGGTGCGATCGACCCCCGGAAGGTCCTGCCGTTCAAGGAGTTCAAGGAGTTCGTGGGCCTTGAGGCGAAGGACGGCACCTTATGACGCCGCCACCTCGGCGCCCGCACCACCGGAGTGGTCGCCTGGGCGGAGGGCTCCCGGGGTGCCGAGCGCGCTCGGCACCCCGGGCCCCCAGCCGGTCGAGGAGCGTGGGCCGCGCGGGTGCCCTCAGAAGACGACCGGAAGCCGTTTGAGGACGCGCACCACGAAGGAGCGCCGCCAGACCAGGCTCTCCACCGGCTCGGCCAGCGCCAGCCGGGGGAAGCGTCGGAGCAGGGTCGTCAGCGCCATCGCGATCTCCATCCGGGCGAGTTCCGCCCCGATGCAGTGGTGGGTGCCGATCCCGAACGCCAGATGGCGCTCCGCCTCGCGGGAGAAGTCCATCGTGCGGGGCTCGGCGTAGCGCACCGGGTCCTGGTTGGCGGCGCCGATGCTGACGAGGACAGCGTCCCCCGCGGAGATGCGGGTCCCGCCGATGGCGATGTCCTCGGCCGCGAAGCGGCGGACCCCGGAGTGGACCGATCCGTCGTACCGCAGGATCTCCTCCAGGGCGGCGGGGACACGGTCGGGATCGGCGCGGAGCGCCTCGGCCTTCTCCGGCTCCGCCAGCAGCGCCGCCACGGCGTTGCCGATCGTCCCCACCGTGGTGTCGAAGCCGCCCAGGATGAGGATGAAGACCATGCCGACCAGCTCGTTCGGCGTCATCTCCCCGGCGTCGGCCTTCGACACCCAGTAGGAGATCAGGTCGTCCCCCGGGTTCGCGCGCTTGACGGGGAGGAGTTCGTGGGCGAACCGGAGCAGTTCGGCCCCGGCCCGGCGGGAGGCCGCCTGGTCGTCGCCGAGCAGCGAGTCCGCCCAGCCGCGGAACTCTCCGCGCAGCTCGGGCGGCACCCCGAGGAGTTCGGCGATCACGGCGATCGGGAGCGGTGCCGCGAGCGCGTTCATCAGGTCGGCCTCGCCGCGCCCCTCGATCGTGTCGAGGCACCCGTCGATGATCTCCTGCACGCGTGGCCGCAGCGCCTCGATCCGCCGGGGGGTGAACGCGAAGTTCATGAACTGCCGCAGCCGGGTGTGGGCGGGAGGGTCCTCGGTGAGGAGGTTGCCCGCCCGCATGGGCTCGGGTAAGACCTCCCCCGTCATGCCCTCGCCCGCGTAGTCGTGGCTGCGGACCAGACGCGGGTCGCGTAACGCCTCGCGGGCGGCGACGAACTCGGTGACCAGCCACGTCGGCGTGCCGTCCGGCAGCTGGATCCGGTGGACCGGGGCCTCGGCGTGGAGCGTCTCGTACACCCGGTAGGGGTCGGCGAAGTAGTCCTCGTCGAACAGGGCGCCGTGGTCGATGGGGCACTTGTCGGTCATGGCGTCGCCTTCTCCGCGGTGCCCGCCTGGGCGAGCCGCTGCTCCAGGTGGCGCGCCGAGTCGGCCAGGCTCGACTCCGGGGGGAAGTCGTCCTCGTCGACCTCGATGCCGAGCTCGCGTTCCATGGCCATCGCGAGCGTCACGTAGTCCATCGAGCTGAGGCCGAGGCCGGCGTACGTGCTGTCCGGGGTGACCTGCTCGGGTCGGGCGTCACAGCGCTGAACGAGCAGCTCGCTCAGGCGTTTGTACATGTCGGACATCAGGCAGTCCCTCCTGGGTTCGGTGGTGCCGTGAGGGTGGGCGGCTCCGGGGCGAGCTGGAGCCGAGGCCAGTGCACGGTGGTGCCGCCCCACGTGAGTCCGCCGCCGAAGGCGAGGACGAGGACGCGGTGGCCCGGCCGCAGGCCGCCGTCCCGCACCGCGTCGACCATGGCCAGCGGGATCGAGGCGGCGACGGTGTTGCCGACCCTGTCGATGTTCGTCAGGCACCGTTCGACGGGCAGGCCGAGTTCGTAGGCGACCTGCTGGACGATGTGGAGATTGGCCTGGTGCGCCACGACGCGGTCGATCTCGTCGAGCGTCCACCCGGCGTGTTTGGCGACGGCCCGCGCCGAGTCGGCCATCCGCAGCGCCGCCTGCCGGAACATGGCCTTCCCGTCCATCGCGAAGTACGTGTCCGCGGGGTCGAGGGGCGCGACGGCGAGCCGCTGCCGCGACCCCCCGCCACGGATGGTCGCGAGCTCCCACCGGCCGCCGTCGCTGCCGAGGTCGAAGGCGCCGAGGGCGCCCGGCTCGTCGGGGGACCCGGCCCGCAGGACGACGGCGCCCGCGCCGTCGCCGAAGATCACGGCGCTGGTGCGGTCCTCCGGGTTCAGCGTGGTGGAGAACGTGTCGGCCCCGACGAACAGCACCGCGCGGGAGGTGCCGGCGGCGATGAGGCCGGCGCACGTCGCCAGTCCGTAGACGAAGCCGCTGCACGCGGCGCTGACGTCGAGGGCCGCCACCCCGGACAGCCCGAGCCGTTCGGCCACCCCGGGCGCGGTGTGCGGCAGCTGCTGGTCCGGCGTGATGGTGGCGACCACGACGGTGTCGACCTCCACGTCGGGGGCCGACCGCAGCGCCCGCCGCCCCGCCTCGACGGCCAGGTCCGAGGTGGCGCTGCCCGGTGTGGCGTAGTGCCGCTGCCGGATGCCCGTGCGCGTGCGGATCCACTCGTCGGAGGTGTCCATGCGGCCGGCGAGGTCGTGGTTGGTCACGACGCGCGGCGGCACGAATCCGCCGAGGCCCGCCAGGACGGCGGCCCTCGTGCCCTGGTTCGCTCTCGTGTCAGTCATCGTCGGTCACGAAGTCCACGACGGCCGTGACGACCGCCTCGGTGTGCACGATCCGCCGGTGCCCGAGCGAGCTGGTGGTCATCAGCCGCGACCGTGGCTCGAAGGCCGCCGCGAGCCGGCGCGCCTGGGCGAGGGAGACCGTGTCGTCGTCCTCGTCCTGCACCACCAGGACCGACCCCCTGACCAGGTCGGGGTCGTGGCAGGCGGAGAAGCGCTCCCAGATGTCGGTGCCCGAGGCGAGCAACCGCTCGGACCGGACCCGGAGCTGCTGCCTCACGGGTTCGCCGAGCCGCAGCCGCTCGGCGAAGGTGTCCAGCAGGTAGGAGAAGTCGCAGACGCCGGAGACGGACACCACCCGGTCGGCCTCGACGCCCGAGCGCAGCGCCTTGAAGACGCCGAGGTTCCCGAAGGAGTGGGCGACGGTGCCGCGGAAGGGGCCGTGGTCCTTCGCCAGGCGCTGGACGATCTCCTCGTAGTGCAGGATGTGCGTGGTGGTGCCGCTCGACTCGCCGTGTCCGGGCGCGTCGAACGCGACCACCGGGACGCCGCGGTCGGAGAACGCCTGGACGAGGGTGGAGAAGTTCGACGCGCGCCCGCCCCAGCCGTGTGCCATGAGCACCGGCCTGTCGCCCCCGCCCCAGCGGTACACCGCCACGGTGTTGCCGTCCACCGTCACCGAGGACCGCTCGGCCCGGTCGTGGACGACGCGGTCGCGGTCCCTGACCTTCGCCCTCACCAGCGGCCGGCAGAACAGGAAGAAGGCGGCCCGTCCCGCGAGGCGGGGCGAGAGGAGGGCCAGGGCGCGGAGGACGAAGGGGATGATCCTGACGATGAATCGCATGCTGGTCTTACCTCAGTTCACTCGGCGTGACAGGCCGGTCCAGTGCTTCTCGCGGAGCTCTCGCCGCAGGATCTTCCCGCTGGGGTTGCGGGGCAGACGGTCCATGTACTCGTAGGCGGTCGGCAGTTTGAAGTCGGCGATCCGCTCCCGCAGGAAGACCGTGATGTCCCTCGGGCTCGCCTCCTGGCCCGCCTCGAGGACCACCACGGCGTGGATGCTCTCCCCCCAGCGGCTGTCGGGCACGGCGACGACGGCCGCCTCCCGCACCGCGGGGTGCTCGCACATCGCCTTCTCGATCTCGGCCGGGTAGACGTTCTCGCCCGCGACGATGATGGTGTCCTTGATGCGGTCGCACACGAACACGTAGCCGTCCTCGTCGAGGTAGCCGGCGTCCCCGGTGTGGATCCAGCCGTCCACGAGGGTGGCCTCGGTGGCCTCCTTCTGGCGCCAGTACTCCAGCATGCGCGCCGGGGTGCGCACGCAGATCTCGCCCACCTCGCGCGGCGGCAGCACGTGGCCGTCGGCGTCGACGATCCTCGCCTCGAACCCCGGGTAGGGCCGGCCCGCCGCGGCCATCAGCGGGCTTCCCGGCACGTGCGCCTCGGGAGGCAGGCACACCGTGGTGTTGCCGGTCTCGGTCAGCCCGTAGAACTGGGCGAACTGGCAGTCCATGACCTCCAGGCAGGCCTTCAGCAGCGGCTCGGCGATCGGCGCCCCGCCGTAGGTGACCTTGCGCAGGCTCGCGAAGTCGGCCGGGTCCCGGGAGTCGGAGAGCACCATCTGGAGCATGGCCGGGACCATGCAGGTGATCGTCACGCCGAAGCGGCGGATGAGGTCGACGGCGTCCTCGCTGACGAACATCGGCATCGCCACGTTCGTGACGCCGGCGTTGAACGCCTGCATCGCCCACCACAGCCCTCCGACGTGGAAGCCGGGGATGGCGATGAGGCTGACGTCGTCCGGGTACCAGTCCACCCAGTCGACGCCGTGCTCGGCCAGCGCGTCGCGCACCTTGAAGAAGCTGCGGTGGGCCAGGACGACGCCCTTGGGCATGCCGGTGGTGCCGCTGGTGTAGATCTGCACCACCGGGTCGTCGGCGCCCGGCACGAGGTCGGGCTCGGCGGCGGGGGAGTCGGCCTTCCACGCGCGCAGGCCCTCGCCGCGGTCCTCGCCGCCGTCCACGACGACGACGGCGGGCCGTTCCGGGAGCGTCGCGGCGACCTTGTCCACGACGGACTCGTACTCCGCCTCCACGAAGACCAGGACGCTGCCCGAGTCCCGCACGATGTACTCGACCTCGGGGCCGGTGAGACGCCAGTTGACCGGCACCAGGACGGCGCCGATCTTGGCGCAGGCGAAGAAGACCTCGTAGTAGTGCTCGGACTCCCTGCCGAGGTACGCCACCCGGTCGCCGACGCCGATGCCGGCCGACGCCAGGGCCCGGGCCGTCCGGGAGCTCTCGTGGTGCAGGGCCCGGTAGGTGACGGCGCGGCCCTGGCAGACGATCGCGGTCCGCTCGGGGCGGTGGCGCGCGTGGAAGCCGACCGTGTCGACGACCGTCCTCAGTTCGGGGTGGTGGATCGACTTCACAGCCATCGGCACTCCTCCAGCCAGTAGGAACGACACGTGAAGGCGGCGGGGGGCAGACGGCACAGGGCCCCGGGCCCGTCCCACAGGCCCTCGGGCGGCGGGGCCGCGCCCCGGTCCCCGGGGCGGCCGGCCGCGGCGTCGGCGAGCCGGTCCAGCAGCTCGCGGCGGTCGCCGACGGCGGCGGTGTGGCGCACCGGGCGCCGGTCGCGCTTCAGCGCCAGGGTCCGGCACACCGTGACGTGGCTCCAGTCGTCGCGCCCGGCGAGGTGGTCCAGCAGCCGGGCCGCCGTGTCGCGCAGCGCCCGCGGGGTGTGCGCGCAGAGCGTCAGCGGCACCGGACCGGGCGGGTCGGCCGCCTCCACCGGCGGCACCGGCTCGGCAGCCTGTAGGACGACGTGGGCGTTGGTCCCGGTGAACCCCGAGGCGTTGACGGCCGCGAAGCGGTCCGCGCCGCCGTGCCACGGCACCGGCTCCTCGGGGACGAGCAGCGCCGGGTCGATGTCCGGAGGGCGGGGCCCCTGGTGCGGCTGCGGCGGGATCTCGCCGTGGTGCAGGGCGAGCAGGGTCTTCATCAGGCCGAGCGCCCCCGAGGCGGTCTCCAGGTACCCGAAGTTCGCCTTGGCCGAGCCCACGTGGAGCGGCGCGGTCCCGCCCGCGCCACGGTAGGCGGCGGCGACCGCCTCCAGCTCGACCTGCTCGGCGATCCGCAGGCCGTTGGCCTGGGCCTCGACGAACCCGATCCGCTCGGGCTCGACGCCGGCCGAGCGCAGCGCCTCCTCGATCACCCGCCGATGGCCCACCCCCGAGGGGACGGCCATCCCCGAGCGCGCGCCGTGCTGGTGGACCGCGCTGCCGCGGACCAGGCCGTACGGCAGGTCGCCGCCGGCCCGCGCGTCCCCGAGGCGTCGCAGCACCAGCACCCCGCAGCCCTCGGCCCGGACGTACCCGTCGGCGTCGGCCGCGAAGGGGCGGCACGTCCCCGAGGGGGAGAGCACCCCGGAGCGCTCGAACGCCAGCGTCGTCCACGGCGACAGCTGGAGGTGCACCGCGCCGACCACGGCCACGTCGCACTCCCGGCGCCGCAGCGCGCCGACGGCGAGGTGCACCGCCACCAGCGCCGAGGAGCACGCGGTGTCGACGGTGAGCGCCGGGCCGTTCAGGCCGAGGGCGACCGCGGTCCTGGCGGCGACACCGCTCAGCGCGGCGCCGGGGGCCGCGTGCGCGGTGATGCTGTCGGGCGCGGCGCCGTTGCGGAAGCGGGCGACCGGATACTCCACCGTGCTCGACCCGACGTACACGCCCACCGTCGACCGGCCGAGCTCCTCCCGGGTCAGGTTGGCGTCCTGGAGCGCCTCGGCGGCGGCCATCACCAGGACGCGCTGCTGCGGGTCCATGGCGGCGGCCTCGTCCTCTCCGACGCCGAAGTACTCCGGGTCGAACAGGTCGACGTCCGGCAGGAACGCCCCGTGGGCGAGCGTCGCGGCCAGCGGCGCCAGGTCCGGTGCGTCGAGGTTCCAGCGGGGACGGCCGCGGCTGTCCGTGGGCGGCCCCGCTCCCTTCGTCGTCACGGCGCCGCCCTCGCGCAGCATCCGCCACAACGCCTCGGGGCCGTTGACGCCGCCGGGCAGGCGGCACCCCATGCCGGACACCGCGATCGGCTCCGTCTCGTCCCGGTGCCTGCGGGCGAGCATCAGCTCCAGCTGCGGGCGGGACATCTCCCGCAGCCCGTCGACGTAGGCGCGCATGCTCACGTCAGGTCCCTCAGGGCGTCGAGTTCGGCTCGGGCCTCCTCGTCCGACAGCGACTCCACCGAGGCGGGGGCGGGCGCCGGCGCCTGAGGTTCCCCGAACAGCGTGGTGGCGAGGAACGCCACGAGCTCGGGGATCGACGGATGGTCGAAGACCAGGCTGGCCGGCAGCGAGGTCTCGAAGGCCGCCTCGAGCGAGTTCTTGAGCTCCACGGCCATCAGCGAGTCCAGGCCCAGCTCGCTGAAGCGTGCCTCGGGGTCGATGGTCTCGGCCTCGTCGAAGTGCAGCGCCGCCCTGATCGCGTGGCGCAGGAAGTCGCTGATGGCGGCGAGGCGGTCGGCGGTGTCCTTCTCCCGCAGCGCGGCGAGGTCCAGCTCGGCTCCCGCCCGGGGCCGGTCGGCGGCCACCAGGTGGAACAGCGGGTTCTCGCCCGGCTGGGCGGCGACGTAGCGGGCCCAGTCGAGCTCGCCGACCATCGCGTGCGCGACCGGGCGGGCGAGCGCCTCGTGCAGCGCCCGCATCGCGGACCTCGGGCGCAGCGGCCTGACGCCCCGCCGGGCGATGCCCTCGGCCGCCCGCTCGTCCAGGCGGGCCGCCATGCCCGCGCCGGCCCACGGGCCCCAGCCGACGCTGAAGCCGGGGTCGCCACCGAGGGCGCGCCAGCTCATCAGCTCGTCGAGGTAGGTGTTCGCGGCGGCGTAGTTCGCCTGCCCCGGGGTGCCGAGCACCGAGCTCACCGAGGAGTAGGACACGAAGAACCGCAGCCGGGGGAAGTCGGCGAGCCCGCGGTGCAACAGGTGGGCGCCGTACACCTTCGGCCGCAGCACCGTCTCGATGCTCTCCCAGCTCTGCTCGGTGATCGGCGCGTCCGCCAGGACACCGGCGGCGTGGATGACGCCGCCCAGGGGGTGCGGCCCCGAGCGCAGGCGCTCCAGCACGCGCGCCACGTCGGCGGGCTCGGCGACGTCGCCCGTCAGGACGTCGACCTCGACGCCCTCACCGAGCCGCGGCGCGCCCCCCTCGGGCGGGCGGCGGCTCATCAACGCGATCCGGCGGGCGCCGAGCTCCACCAGGGTGCGGGCGGCCACGAGGCCGAGCGCGCCCGAGCCGCCCGTGACGAGGTAGGTCTCCTCCGGGCTGACCCGGAGCGGCTGCGGCGCCGGGGCGTGGTCGTCCACGAACGAGACGACGAGCTTGCCGACGTTGGCGCCGCGGCTGAGGACGCCGAACGCCTCCTCGGCCTCGTCCAGACCGTAGGAGACCGTCGGCAGCGGCCGGAGCTCGCCCCGGTCCAACAGGTCCACGACCGTCCGCATGATCCGGTGGGTCAGCTCGGTGAGCCCGGGTTCGGGAACCTCGCTGAGGTCGAAGGTGTGGTAGGTGGCGTCCGGCCGTTCGGCGGCCACCCGCTCGGGCGACCAGATACCGATCTTCCCCAGCTCCACGAAGCGGCCGCCGGTGGCCAGCACGCGCATCCCGGCCGGGATGTAGTCCTTGTTGAGGCTGTTCAGGACGATGTCGACGCCGCGGCCCGAGGTGGCCTCCAAGATGCCCTCGGCGAAGTCGAGCGTGCGGGAGTTCCAGACGTGGCGCACCCCCTGGGCGCGCAGCAGCGCCTGCTTGGCGGGGCTGGCGGTGGCGAAGACCTCCGCGCCGGCCAGCCGCGCCAGCTGCACCGCGGCCTGTCCGACGCCGCCGGCCGCGGCGTGGATCAGCACCCGGTCGCCCGCGCGGATGCCCGCCAGGTCGTGCAGCGCGTAGTACGCGGTCAGGAAGGCGCTGGCCACGCCGGCGGCCTGCGCGAAGTCGAGGCCGGCCGGCTTGGCGACCGCCGCCGCGGAGGGCACGGTGACGCGCCCGCGCAGGCTTCCCAGGTGACTGAAGATCACCTCCTGCCCCACGGCGAACCCGGCGCGTGGGCCCGCCGCGAGCACCGTTCCCGCGCCCTCGAAGCCGAGGGGCAGCGGCTGGTAGGCGATCCCGGCGTCCTCGGCGTGGCGCTCCAGCAGCCCGAGCGCGTTCAGCACGTCCTTGAAGTTCAGGCCCGCCGCGTGGACCCGGATCTGCATCTGGTCGTCCACCGGGTCGGGGGTCTCGCACGGCACCGTCCTGACCATGCCGCCGCCCCGCCCGTCCACGACGAGCTCCAGGCCGCCGGGGTCCGGGGCGTCGGCGGACCGGCTGACGATCCGCCGCACGTGGCGTCCGGAGGCCCGGTACGCCACCTGCGACTCGCTGGTGCCGCCCTCGCCCGCCAGCCACTCCTCGACCAGCAGGCCGCGTTCGCGCGGCCCGGCGCCGGGCGGCAGGTCGACGAGGGTGACGCGGCGGCGCGGGTACTCGTTGCGCATCGTCCGGCCGAACCCCCACAGGCTCGCCGCCGCCAGCGCGTCCACGTCCCGCTCCGCCGTGCGGTCACCGGCCACGACCTGCGCGCCCTCGGTGACCAGCCACAGCCGTGCGGCCGGGGCCCGGTCGTCCATGGCGGCGAGCAGGCTCAGCAGCTCGCGGAAGTTGCGCTCGGACTCGGCGCGCAGGCGGGCGTGGCCGCTCGCGGCGTCCTCAGGGCGCCAGAACCAGCACACGTCGGTGGTCTCGGCCGTCAGCAGCCCCGAGGCCGCGGCGGCGTCGGCCGCCGCCTCGCAGCGCGCCCCGCTCTCCGCGAGCCGCTCCGCGTCGGCCAGTTCGCCGACCGCGGCGCCGACCAGCAGGACGCGGCGCGCGTGGTGGTCACCGGAGGACTGGGGCAGCGAGCGCTTCATCCACCGCGTCTCGTGCACCATCGGCGCCCGGCTGCCGGCCGGCCGCTCCAGGCGACGCAGCTGGAGCCCGTTCACGACGAACACCGGGGCGTCCTCGGCGTCCAGCACCACGACGTCGGCGCACCGGTCCGCGTCCGTGGTCGGTGACGGGGGCCGCAGCCGGACCAGGCTGCGCAGCGCGCCCCTGGGCTTTCTGAACAGGCGCACCAGCTCGAAGCCGACCGGGAGGTGGGTGTCGGAGCCGTCGACCGCCGCGACGAGGGTCTGCATCGAGCAGTCCAGGACCGGCGGCGGCAGCTGCTCGACACCGGCGGCGTCGGCCGCCGAGAGGATCCCGGCGGCGGCGTCCGGCCCCGTGCGCGCGACGGACGCGAGGAGTCGGAACCGGGGCCCGTAGTCCAGGCCCAGCTCGGCGAGCTGCTCGTAGAACTCCTCGGCGTCCAGCGCCGCCGCCGCGCCGCCCCCCGCCTCCGCGCGCAGCTCCTCGGCCAGGCGCAGCTCGGCCTCGCCGCCGTCCGCCGTGCCCAGGCGCGCCGTGGCGTGCCGCCGCTCGACGGCGCCGCTCACACTGACGATCTCGCACTCCGCGCCGCCGTCCGCCGGCCGCAGGCGGGTGCGCAGCGACACCGGCTCGTCGGCCAGCAGCAGCGGCTCGTGGATGCGCAGCCCGCGCACGGCGCGACGGTTCTCGCCGTACACCGCGTCCTGGAGCGCGAGCAGGATCTCGACGTACCCGGCGCCGGGGAAGACGACCTGACCGGTCACCACGTGGTCGGCGAGGAAGCCGGGAGCGGTCGCGCTCAGCTCGGCGGCGAACTCGCGCGTGCCGGCGGCGCGCTGCTCCTCGCTGGACACCTCCGTGCCCAGCAGGGCGTGCACGGGCGTCGCGTCCGGCGACGCGCCGACGCGGCCGTGGCGCCGTCCGGCGACCGGAAGCCAGTACCTGCGGTGCTCGAAGACGTACTCGGGCAGGGCCACCCTGCGGCGCTGGCGCCCGGCGTGGAACGCCGTCCAGTCCAGCGGCACCCCCGCCGCGTACACCCGGGCCGCCGCGTCGCGGAGGGCGCGCGCCGGGTCCTCGCGGCGCTGGCTCGCGGCCCACACGTGGTCCTTCGGGGCTGCCACACAGGCCCGGCCCAGCGCGGTCAGCACGGCCGCCGGCCCGATCTCGACGAACAGGTGCGCGCCGCGCCGCTCGATGGCCGCCATGCCCGCGCGGAAGTCGACGGGGGCCAGCAGGTGGCGCGCCCAGTACTCCGGGGTGGAGACCTCCGCGAGGTCGGCCCGCTCGCCCGTCACGTTGGAGACGAAGCCCAGCTCGGGCTCGCGCCACCGGATGCCGGCGAGGGCGGCGACGAAGTCGTCGACGACCTCGGCCATCAGCGGGGAGTGGAAGGCGTGGGAGACCCGCATCGGGGTGACGCGGTGCCCGTCGCCGCGCAGCTTCTGCGTCACCGCGTCCAGCGAGGCGGTGCCGCCGGAGACGACGCACTGCCGCGGCGCGTTGACCGCGGCCAGCGTCAGGTCGGGGTAGGGCTCCAGCAGCGGCGCCACGTCCTCGGCGGGCGAGGCGACGGCGGCCATCCCGCCGGGGGTCGTCACCGACTGCATGAGGCGGGCGCGGGCGGCGACCAGCGTGACGGCGTCCTCCAGGTCGAACAGCCCGGCGAGCGTCGCGGCCACGACCTCGCCGACGCTGTGGCCGATCAGGACGTCGGGCCTGACGCCGAAGGACCACCACAGCCGTGCCAGCGCGTACTCCAGGCTGAACAGCGCGGGCTGGGCGTAGCCGGTGCGCTCCAGCAGCTGCGCCGCCTCGTCGTCGGTCGCGAACATCAGCTCCCTGATCGACCGGCCCAGGTGCGGCTCGAACAGCCGGTCGCACGCGTCGAGGTGGGTCCGGAACACCGGGAAGTCCCGGTAGAGGTCCCGGCCCATGCCGGCGTACTGGGCGCCCTGCCCGGTGAGGAGGAAGGCGACCCGGCGGGGGCGGACCCCGCGGGCGCCGCGGGCGCGGTCCAGGAGCGCGGTGAGCTCGGCGCGGTCGCCCACGACGCCGGCCAGCCGCTCCGGCAGGTGCGTGCGGCCGACGTTCGTCGTGTAACACAGGTCGTGGACCGACAGCTCGGGGTCCTCCGCCAGGCGACGGCGGTAGGCGTCGACCAGCGAGCCCAGCGCGGTGTCGGTCCGCGCCGACAGGGTGAGCACGGCCGGGGCCGGGGCCGGGGCCGGGTCGGGCGGGCTCGGCGCGGGTGCCGCGGGAGCCTGCTCCAGCACGACGCTGGCCAGGGTGCCCTGGAAGCCGAAGGAGTTCACCACGGCGCGGCGCGGCGCCCCCTCCCACGGCCGCGCGGCGACGGGGACCTCCACCGCGTAGCGGTCCCAGGGGATGTGCCGCGACGGGGTGGCGAAGTTGATGTGCGGGAAGACGGTGCCCTCACGCAGCTGGAGGATGACCTTGACGACGCCGGAGATGCCGGCGGCGGGCTCCATGTGCCCGACGTTCGTCTTGACCGAGCCGACGAGCACCGGGTGGGACGCGTCGCGGGAGGCGCCGAAGACCGCCTGGATGGCGCCCATCTCGATCGGGTCGCCGAGCGAGGTGCCGGTGCCGTGCGCCTCGACGTACTGGACGCTTCCCGCGTCCACGCCGGCGGATGCGAGGGCGACGCGCATGACCCGCTCCTGCGCCCCGCCGTGCGGCACGGTGAGGCCGCCGCTCGCGCCGTCCTGGCCGACCGCCGAGCCCCGGACGACCGCGAGCACGGTGTCGCCGTCGCGCTCGGCGTCCGCGAGCCGCTTGAGCACCACGACCCCGCAGCCCTCGCCGCGACAGTACCCGTCCGCGCTGTCGTCGAAGGTCTTGCAGCGGCCGTCCGGGGCGAGCATGCCCGCCTCGGTGAAGATGATGTGGTTGCGCGGGTGGTGCATGGCGTTCACGCCGCCGCTGAGGGCGATGTCGCACTCGCGAAGGCGCAGGCCCTGCACCGCCTGGTGGAGCGCCACGAGGGAGGAGGAGCACGCCGTGTCGACGGCGACGCTCGGCCCGCGCCAGCCCAGGAAGTAGGAGACGCGGCCGGGGACGGCGCTGTGGGCGCTGCCGGTCCCGACGTGCGCGTTGAGCTCGTCGAAGCCGAGGGCCTCGACCTCCACCGCGTAGTCGACGCAGCTGACGCCCATGTAGACACCGCCGTTGCCGCCGCGCAGCGGGGCGGTGTCCACGCCCGCCGACTCCAGCGCGCGCCAGGACGTCTCCAGGACGAGCCGCTGCTGCGGGTCGACGTAGTCCGCCTCCCGCGGCGCGATGTTGAAGAACCGCGCGTCGAACTGGTCGATGCCGTCGACGAACGCCCCGTACGGCGTGGCGTCGCCGGCGCCGAGGGGCCCGGTGTCCCAGCGGTCCGGCGGGACGGGCCCGGTCGCGGACCCGCCCTCGCGCAGGAACGCCGAGAAGCCGGCCAGGTCGTCGTGCCCGCCGGGCATCCTGATCGCGGCCCCGACGATCGCGATCGGCTCCGCGGCGCCTTGCTCCTGACCCACGGTCATCCCCCCTGTCGGTCGGCCGGCGCGGAGTGCGTCGACTCCCTCGCCGTGAACAGGTCGGCCAGGACCTCGCCGACCAGATAGTCGATGAGCTCCTCGACCGTCGGGTGGTTGAACAGCGCCGTCGAGCTGATCGAGACGCCCAGCCGCTCGTCGAGCCGGCTCTTGATGTCCATCAGGCCGAGGGAGGTGACGCCGAGGGCGAAGTAGTTCTCGTCCTCGGGCACCGGCTCGGTGTCGGACAGGAACAGCGCCGTCCGAAACTCGGAGTGCACCGCCTCGTGCAGGTGGTCCCGCCGTTCGGCCAGCGGGAGCCGCCGCAGTTCCGCGCTGAGGGGCGCTTCAGGACTGGTCATCACCCTCCCGGGGCAGGTTCGTCACCGCGATGCGGATCCGGCCGTCGCACTGCCCGCCGCCCTGCTCCCAGAACCGGACCGCGGTGTCCAGCCAGATCACGCCGGGGCGCGCCGCGGTCGGCCGGCGGTGCCGGGTGCGCCGGACCTCGATCTCGCCGTGGAAGAGCTCCCGGCCGCGCATGGGCGTGTGGAAGACGGCCTCGTAGGCGGCGATGTAGATGTCCGGCAGCTGCCGGGCCCAGAAGTCGTCCATGGTCCAGCCGGACAGGACCGGCAGCAGCCGGTCCCGCACGGAGGTGGCCAGCAGCCAGTAGAGGCTCTGGTTGTAGCAGATGTTGAACTCGACGGAGTTGAAGTGGCCGGTGTCGTCGATGTAGCACGACTCCGGTATCTCGAAGTCGCAGGCCGCCCGCAGCGGCTCCCCGCCGGGCAGGACGTTCGCGGATCTCAGGTACCGGCAGTGCGGCTTGTAGACCCGGAGAACGCGGTCGAGCAGGGTCGCCGACTCCTGGGTCACGGCCATCAGACGGCGACCTGCGAGTGGAACGGGTGGTCGTCGTGGACGGTGACGCGGTAGGAGACCGTCGGCTCGGAGGTCGTGGTGTGCAGCGCCCGGTGGATCAGGGCCCGGTTGTCCCAGATCAGCAGGTCACCGCGCTCGAAGGTCTGGAGGTGGACGACGCTCTCGGGGAAGGTCATGTCGAGCTGCCCGGTCTCCTCGAACACCTGCTGGAGCAGCTCCTGGCCGAGGTCGTTGCCGTCGGCGTCCTGGATCGCGTACGTCAGGCCCGCGCTGGCGTAGAGCACCGGGCGGCCCGTCACCGGGTGCTCGAACACCGTGGGGTGGCGCGCCGGCGGAGTCCGCTCCTCGATCTCGTCGTAGATCTCTCCGATCGGACGGTAGACGTCGCTCGGCCGGATCTTGAAGTACTTTCGGGGGCTGTGCAGGCAGTAGGTGTCCTTCACGGCGAGCTTGAGGCTCTCCGACAGCCTGTCATAGGCGTCGCTCATGTCGATGAAGTACGTCCCCCGGTTCTTCTCCGGAACCCGCTGGGGATAGATGAGCGTGAGGCCGAACGGGCGCGGCATGAACATGTAGTCCGCATGCCAGAACTTCCCGGTCTTCGGCACTCCGACCTGCTGGCCCTCCGACTCCACGTTCGAGGAGACGAAGATCTCCTTGTGCTCGGGGTGGTGGTACATCGGCTCGTAGTAGACCTCGACCTCGCCGAGCCTGCGGCCGAGCGCGACGAATCCCGCGTTGTCGAGTCGCTGGTCCTTCAGGAGCGCGATCCGGTCGGTGTACACCGCGCTCTTGAGCTGCTGTAAGTCGTCCTCGGTGGCGGTGACGGCGTCGAAGTCGTGCACGACGACGCCGAACTTCCCCGTCTTCTGCGGAGTGATTTCCATGGCTGTCCTGACCTCCGATAAGGGTGCGCCGTACTCACACGTTCGCAGCCCGAACGACTCGGGCGTCACGAACCAACGAAGGCGAAAGAGGTGATACGAGCAAACGGGAAACGAAGACGCCTTGAAGACGGGGTCAACTCGTGATGGATCCGCTCACCGTCGCGAAGGGATCGACCTTCGTACGTGAGATGTGGGCGGAACGGGAACATGGAGATGCTCAGCCCGTCACAGCAGCGTCTTTCCCTTTTCTGGCCGCGGTCGAGAACATAAGGTGTCGATGCCTCCCCGTAACCCCCCTCTCGGCACACAAGCTAATGCATGGAACACAGTTTCGCCACAGGCCGTGTTCGGTTCCGAACATCGCGGGAACGGCTTCTCGATGACCGCCGTGTCGGGTGATCGCCTCACGGGCTCGCCGTCACGGAATCGGCGGCGACGGGAGGGAACCCGTCGCCGCCGATCGGTGGGGTGCGGACGCGTCTACCGCGGTGTGCCGCCGCGGGTGCCCGCGTGGAGGAGGAGGCCCTGGCCGCTCACCAGACGAGGCGACTTCGCGGGTCCGAGGACCACAGGAGCCAGTGGACCAGGCGGCAGGTGGTCGACGACGGCGGGTGGACGCCGATGCGTTCGGCCATCCGGCGGATGGTCTCGGTGCCGGCCTGCTGGGGGGTGTAGACGCCCGCCTCGAGCAGGGCGGTGGCGAGACGCATCGCCTTGAGCATGCGGTTGTGCGCGACGTACCACTCGCGGGGCATGCCCGCCGGGAGTCGCTTCCTGGGGACGGTTGTCGGGGCGTGCACCACTGGCATGGGTGACCTCCTCGGCCTGGCTGATCCCGGGCTTACCTCTCCATGATACCGCGTCAGACTGACAGAACGTGGCTGGTCAGACGCGATTTTGGCATGTCAGTTCGAATATCGTTCGCCGTCCGGGGTCCTGTCGGAACGGGGGTGGAGGGCGCGGCGGGGAGGGCCGTGTGGGGTGTCCGTGATGTCGGGATTCGTGCCCTCGTCTGTCAGGGGCCTGACAGATAGCCTTGGCCGCGCGCCGCCGGGGGGCAGCCCTGCCCCGAACGCCCGCCGCCCCGCCGCCCGCACACCGGGACCGCGCGCCAGCGCGCGGCGGCCGTCGCGGTCCGCCCGGCGACGCCGCGGGCGGGTCCCCGCGCTGTCCGAGAGCCGGAAGGAAGGGACGAGCGATGCGGGTAGGACTGATGTTTGACCTGCGCTACAACCCGGCGGTGACCTCGCGGGGGGCGTACCTGCGCGGAATGCTGGAGATGGCCGTCGAGGCCGAGCGCCTGGGCTTCGACGCGATCGGGATCGCCCAGCACCACGGCCACGGCCACGGCGACCGGTACGGCGCCGGCCTCCTCACCGCGCTGGCCTCGCTCGCGACGGTCACCCACCGGATCCGGATCGGCTCCGCGATCGCGCAGATCGGCCTCGGCGACCCGGTCGTCCTGGCCGAGGAGTTGGCGGAGCTCGACCACCTGTGCGACGGGCGGCTGGACGTCGGCGTGGGCGCCGTCGGGCCCGCGTTCGACGACGAGCTGCGGATGTTCGGGCGCGACCCGGCGAGCCGACCCACGCTGTTCGCCGAGGCCCTCGACCTGATCGTGCGCTGCTGGACCGACCCCGAGCCGTTCGACCACGACGGGCCGCACTGGCCGGGACGCCGCGGGGTCCGTATCCCCGGCCCTCCGTCGCAGCAGCCGCACCCGCCGGTCTGGGTCGCGGCTCCCGGACCCAGGGCGCTGCGCCGCGCGGCGCGCCTGGGCCACGGGGTGGGCGCCCGCGCCGGCTTCCTGGCCGGGCTGACGGGGCGCGAGCACTGGCAGGGCTGGTGGGAGGGGTGGGTGCGGGCCTGCGGGGAGCTTGGTCGGCCGCCGAAGGATCCGGCACGGCCGATCACGGCCTTCGGCACGGTCTACGTCTGCGACGACCCCGACCGGGCGCGGGCCCTGCACGGCCCGTCCGTGGTCGCCGCCGCCGACCCCCGGTACCGCCACCTGGTGGGCGAGCCCCGCTCGGTCACCGACCTGCCCCACGGCCAGGACGTGTTCGTGACGCCGGCGCGGCTGCGCGAGGAGGTCGAGGCGGTCTGGGGCGGTGGCCACGCGCCGGACGAGGTCCTGCTCGTCGGGCCACGACCCGGGACCGCCACCACGCCGGGGATGAGCTGGGAGGCGTTCGCGGAGTACTGCGCCACCTTCGCCCGCACGGTGCTGCCGGTGATGCGGTCCCTGTGACACCGGCTGACACCGGCTGACGCCGGGCCCTCCGGGCCCTCGCGAGCGCCGAGGCCAGGCGTCACGCGACGCCCCGGTGGGCCAGGCCCGTGAGCAGGGCCGCCACCGCCAGGGACAGGAAGAGCGCGAGGTTGCCGAACACGAGGTAGCGCGCCCGCAGATGGACGACGAGCGCGCCGAGGAAGTACAGCACGAGGCCGACGGCGGCGGCCGTGCCGACCAGGGGGACGGCGAACCCCACGAGCAGGCCGAGGGCCCCCGCCGCCTTGAGCACGCCGAGCGGGATCATCCACGACACCGGTATCCGCCCCCGCTCCATCACGGCGACGACGCGTTCGTGGCGGACGAGGTCCATGCCGGCGGAGAAGGAGTTGGCGAGGACCGCCAGGAGGGTGGCGGCGAGGTGGGCGGCGAACACGGTGGTCCCTCCGATGCGTGCGGGGGTGGACGTGGGTGCTGGTGCTGGTGTTGGTGCGGGCGCCGCCGTTCGACGGGCCGGGGGAGGGGCGGATCAGTGGAGGTGGGAGAGCTTGTCCGGGTTGGAGACCAGGTAGATGCCCGTGATCCGCTCGTCCTCCGGGTCCAGGTCGACCACGAGCACGGCGAACGGGGCGCCCTCCCGGCACAGCACCGCCGACGGGGCGCCGTTGACGTGCCGGTACCGGACGTCGAGGCCGGCGGGGAACCGGCCGCGCCCGGCGACCAGCGCCCTGGCGACCTTCTGCCTGCCCCGCACCGGCCCGCGGCCCGCGGCCGGCGCCTTGCCCCCGCCGTCGGCCCACAGGGTCACGTCGGGCGCCAGCAGTTCCAGCAGGTCCCGCACCTCGCCCCCGGCCGCGGCGGCCACGAACCGCTCGGTCACCCGCCGGGTGAGGCGCGGGTCGACCCGGTGCCGCAGCCGCCGCTCCCGCACGTGCTCGCGGGCGCGGTGGGCGAGCTGCCGCACCGCGACGGTGCTGCGGCCGAGCATCCGCGCCGTCTCGGGGTGGGAGTATCCGAAGACCTCGTGTAGCACGAAGACGGCGCGCTCCACGGGGGTGAGGGTCTCCAGCACCACCAGCAGCGCCATCGACACCGAGTCGGCCATTACCGCCGGGTCCGAGGCGTCGCCGTCCCGTGGCGCGACGGCCCCGGGGCCGCCCGGCGGGTCGACGACGGGTTCGGGCAGCCACGGCCCGACGTAGGTCTCCCTGCGGCGCCTGATGCTCGCCTGGCGGGCGAGCGCCCCGTTGACGGCCGTCCGCACCAGGTAGGCCCTGGGGCTCGCGATCTGCGCCGCGTCGCGCGCCGTGCGGCGGGCGGACCAGGCGAGCCAGACGTCCTGGAGCACGTCCTCGGTGTCGGCGACGCTGCCCAGCATGCCGTAGACCACGCGGAAGAGCAGCTCCCGGTGGTCGACGTAGACCTCGGTCGCCGCGGTGATCGCGTCCTCGCCCGGCTTCCCCGCCGCCCCGTCCGTCGTCGTGTCGCCCATCGCCTGGTCCGCCACCCTTCCGCTGTCCTCGCTCCTCCGGCGTCTCACGCAGCACAGGAGCGACGGCCCGCCGGCAGTGTGACACCCGGTCCCCTCGATGTGACGGGCGTCACGCTCCGACGGGACCGAGGTGGTTGGCGGCCGCCCGTCCGGGTACCCGGGCGCCGCTGACCAGGGTGAGGAGGCGCAGATGGGGCGGCATCCCCTCGTACGGGCCGCGGTGGTCACCGCGGGGACGACAGCGGGTACGGCCGCGGGCGCCGCGGCGGCGCGGGCGCTCGTGGCATGGCGCCGGCACACGCGGGGCACGGAGGACGGGCGGCACCGCTGGCTGGTGGTGACGGTCTACCGACCGCCCGAGGAGATCGCGCCCGGCGGAGAGCTGCCGGAGCCCCTGGGGAGGATGGACCGGGAGCTCGACCAGGGGATCGAGGTGGAGGTCAGGGAGGCGCCGGGCGGGAGGGGCGGCGAGCTCGCCGTCCGTCCGCGCCGGGCCCCCGAGCGCCCGGACGCCGACGGTGGGCACGCGGGCGCGCGGGACGACACGCGTGCCGAGCTGCGCGGCGCCCTGCGCGACGCCAAGGCCCTGCTGGAGGCCGGCGAGGTCATCGAGCCCGACCGGCCGCCCACCACGCGCCCCACCCTGCGCGGCCGGCTGGTCGGCGCCGCGACGCGGCGCGCGTCACGGGAGGGAGTGCTGTGAAGGCGCTGTGCTGGGAAGGCGTGAACAAGCTGTCCGTCGAGCAGGTGCCCGAGCCGGAGCTGCGCAACGAGCAGGACATCCTCGTCCGCGTGCGGCTGGGCACCACCTGCGGCTCCGACCTGCACCTGCTGGGCGGCTACATCCCCGCGATGCGTGCCGGCGACGTCATCGGCCACGAGTTCATGGGGGAGGTCGTCGAGGTCGGCCCCGGGGTGCGCCGACACCGTCCGGGGGACCGGGTCGTGGTGTGCTCGTTCATCGGCTGCGGACGGTGCTGGTACTGCCAGACCGACCAGTGGTCGCTGTGCGACAACTCCAACACCAACCCCGGCCTGGCCCAGGCGCTCTTCGGCTACGAGACGGGCGGCATCTACGGCTACTCCCACGCCATGGGCGGCTTCCGCGGCAGCCACGCCGAGTACGTGCGCGTGCCCTTCGCCGACCACGGGGCCTTCCCCGTCCCGGACGAGGTGGACGACCTCTCCGCGCTGTTCGCCTCGGACTCGGCGCCCACCGGCTGGATGGGCGCCGACCTCGGGCAGGTCGGGCCCGGCGACGTCGTCGCCGTGTGGGGCTGCGGCGCCGTCGGCCAGATGGCCGCGCGGGCGGCGGTGCTGCTCGGCGCCGAGCGGACCATCGTCATCGACCGCTACCCCGAACGGCTCGCCCTGGCCGAGCGGTACCTGGGCGTGGAGACCCTGAACTACACGGAGACGGAGATCGCCCCGGCGCTGCGCGAGATGACCGGCGGTCGTGGCCCGGACGTGTGCGTCGAGGCCGTCGGCATGGAGGCCCACGGCACCGGACCCGGATACCTCTACGACCAGGCCAAGCAGCAGCTCCGGATGCACACCGACCGGCCCACGGCGGTCCGGCAGGCCATCCACGCCTGCCGCAAGGGCGGCACCGTCTTCGTCCTCGGGGTCTTCGGCGGCCTCGTGGACAAGTTCCCGCTCGGCGCCGTGATCAACAAGGGCCTGACCGTCCGGGGGGCCCAGCAGCACGGTCAGCGCTACATCCCCATGCTGCTGGACCGCATGGCCCGGGGCGAACTCCCCACCGCCCAGCTCGCCACCCACACCATGCCCCTGGACGACGCGCCGCGCGGCTACGCCATGTTCAAGGACAAGACGGACGGCTGCGTCCGCGCCGTCTTCACGCCGCAGACGGCGTGACCGCCCGCCGGGGTGCCCCCGCCGAGCCGGGCGGGCTCGGCGGGGGCGGGCAGGTCAGCGTGCCGGCAGGAGCCGCAGCCGCTCCTCCGCGTGCCGCCGCACCGCGCGGTCGCCGTAGAGCAGCGGGAACGTCTGGCCCTCGGCCCACATCCCGTGCAGGTCGGTGTAGTGCGGGCTGTCCGGGTCGCCCGACTGGCCCGGCGCGTTGATGGCCCGCGACCGGTCCCAGGCGCCGACGTCGACCACCATCTTGAACGTGGGGCCGACGATCTGTTCCCCGGTCAGCGGGTGGTACATCGACGCGCGCACCGAGTAGTACGAGCCGGGCAGCGAGGTCCT
The DNA here is from genome assembly GCF_052245655.1 of Streptomyces sp. 4N509B. Lineage (NCBI taxonomy): Bacteria > Bacillati > Actinomycetota > Actinomycetes > Kitasatosporales > Streptomycetaceae > Streptomyces > Streptomyces sp. 4N509B. The sequence goes on along the minus strand of NZ_JBQQBZ010000018.1, from coordinate 9,710 downwards.
GGCGACCTCGTCGCCGAGCGGGCCACGGAAGACGTGGTGGTGGAAGTCCCCCCAGCGCCAGCTCGCGGGATCGGGCCCCATGCGCGCGCTGACGACGCCGAACGCCTGGCCGAGCGTGTCCAGCAGCAGCCGGTCGCGGACGGCCGCCCCGTCGGGGCCGAACCACTCCTCGGGAGCGGCGAACGACTCCAGGTGGACGCTGTGGGCGGGGAAGAACGAGAAGATCGGGTGGTGGGCCCCCTCAGGGAAGACAGTGTTCACCCATGCGAACGGCAACGTCTGCATGACCCACGCCTCGTAGAGCACCGCCGCCGCCGAGTCCTCCGACGCCACCCCGTCGTAGGAACGGACGAGGTCGAGCGCTGCGGCGGTGTCGGGGTCGGACGAACTCAGGTCGTCGAGGTAGGGGAGGAGCTGCTCGGGCAGGGTGGAGGCGATGTCCTGCTGGAGCGCCAGGGAGTCGGCGACCGTGGCGCGCTCCGCCTCGGCCAGCACCTCGTCCAGGCGTTCCATCCGGAAGGGCGGACCCCACTCGTACGCGACCGCGAACGGATGGTCGTCGGGGAAGTTGTACTCGTTCGCCGAGGCGACGTACGCCTCCTCGGGGTTCACGACGTCCGGCATGTCCTCCGGGGCGTGGAAGCCGTCCCACTCGTGGCGCCCGTCACCGGGCACCGGCATCAGCCCGTCGTAGCCGTCGCCGACGCGCCGCGGGGCGAGCCCGCGCGGCAGCAGCGCCACGTCCCCCGAGTCGTCGGCGTAGACGAGGTTCGAACTCGGCGTCCGCCAGGTGTCGAGGGCCTCGGTGAACTCCTCGACGTTCCCCGCGTCGAGGAAGTTCAGGCTGCCGAGGTACGGCGAGGTCCCCGGCTCGGTCCAGACCGTGCGCACCGCGTACGCCAGGCCGGCCTCCTCGTCCACGCGGATCACCGGGCCGTGCCGGGTGAACCGGAGCCGCGCGGTCTCGGACGGCCCGCCGGCGACCTCGATGGACTCCTCGACCGTCTCGAACTCCTCCCAGCCGTCGCCGTAGCGGTACCGCCCGGGGTCGTCGGGGTCGAGCTCGTAGACGTACAGGTCGGTCTGGTCCACGGGCAGGTTGGTGAGGGCGAACGCCGCCTCGCCGTTGTGCCCCAGGCTGATGCCGGGGTTCCACGGCTCCCCGGCGCCGACGACGTCGAGCCCCGGCGCGGAGAGGTGGACGAGGTGGCGGTTCGCGGGCGCGCCGCCGCTGGTGCGGTGCGGGTCGCCGGCCAGCACGGGGCGGCCGGTGGCGGTGCGCTCGGGCGCCACGGCCCAGGCGTTGCTGCCCGAGGTGGCGTCGGCCAGGGCGTCGGTGACCGGGTCCTCGATCCGCATCCCGCCCGCGGCCTCGGAGAAGGTCACGGCGGCGGTGCCGAGGTCGAACTGGGCCGTGACGTCGGCCGGGATCGCGCAGGGGTCCAGGCCCTCGGGGACGGCCGGGGTGTGGGCGGGCTGAAGGGTCGACATGTAGCGGCTCGCCTCGGCGCCGCCGAGGCACACCACCTGCGCGCGGGCCACCTCGGTGTTGAGGTTCGCCCCCAGCGCGTGGCTGCGGATGCGCACCACGTCCTCGGCCGACCACCGCTCCGGCTCGTACCCGAGGCGGGTGAACTCCTCGGGCATCGCCTCCGGGTGCTCCGCCAGCCAGCCGAGGTAGGCGTTGACCCCCTCGGCGAAGGCGGTGGCGATCCGCCGCATGCCGGGCGTGTAGCTGGCCCACTCGGCCGCCATGTCGCCCCGGTAGAGCAGCAGCCGGGAGGCGGTGTCCTTCGCGACGAAGTCCGGGCCGAGCACCTCGCTGAGCTGGCCCAGGCCGTTGCGGCGCCAGGTGTCCATCTGGAAGAGCCGGTCGCGGGCGGCGGCGAAGCCCTGGGCGTGGAAGAGGTCGTCGGTGTTCTCGGCGTAGATGTGGGAGACGCCCCACTCGTCGACGACGATCTCCACCTCCCGCTCCAGGCCCGGCACCTGGTACGCGGCGCCGGCCTCCCGCCCGGTCCCCTGCCCGTCCTCCTGCGCCACCGCGGCCGAGGCCAACAGCGAGGCGAGGACGGCGGAGACGACCGCCAGTGGTCTGAGGCGAACGCGTGGCCTCATGGAGCCCCCTTCTCCGGCGACGCGGCGCGTCGAGCGGGCCGCGTCGCCTACGAGATCGTTGTGGTCGCGCCCAGCATCGCGGGGGGCGGGCGGCCGGCACACCCCTAAATCCGGCCGCTCGCCTCGGAGTCGCCTCGGAGGCGCCTTCGAGTCGCCGCGGAGTCGCCGCGTCAGGAGTCCCGCGCCCAGGGCATCGGCTCCGGCGGCGGGAACTCCGAGGCGATGTCGACGGCGCCGTCGGCCGAGCCCATCGCCAGCGTCACCTCCAGGACGTGCAGGGCGTGCCGGGCCGACAGGCGCGGGGGCCGCCCCAGGGTCGCCGCCTCGGCGAGGTCCGCGACGCCGCGCGGGAAGTCCATGCGGTGCCCGGAGGCGTGGTGCGAGCGGGGAGCGAAGGGCCGGACCGGCTCGACCGGCCGCGGCGGGCCGAGGTAGGCCGAGCGCCGCCCCGCCGCCTCCCTGAGCGTCACGGGGGTGCCGTGGTCCCAGCAGTCCGCCATGCGCAGCACGCCCCCGTCGCCGACCACCGTGAGCGAACGGTCGACCGGCGCGATCGTGCTGCACGTCAGCCGGGCGAGAGGGCCGCCGTCGAACGTCAGCGTGGCCGTCACGAAGTCCGGCCCGAGCGGCCCCTCCTCGCCCGGCGGGAACTTGTCCCGCACGAGCGTGGCGCGGTCGGCCACCACCCGCCGCACCGGCCCGAACAGCGTGGTGAGCGTCGCGAGATGGTACGAGGAGTGCTCCACGTTGCAGCCGGCCGCGAACTCCTCCCGGTACGGCCAGGGGCTGCCGGTGGCGTTGCGCCACCGCTCGTAGCCCATGCGGTGGACGGCGCCGTCGTCGAGCTCCGCGTAGACCAGCCGGGGCGTGGCGACGACGTGCGCGCGGACCTCCCGCCACAGCGTCTGGAACGCCTCCCCGAGGACGTTCGACGGCGCGCAGGCCACCAGCAGGCCGCGCCGCTCGGCCTCCTCGACGATCTCGCGCCCGTCGGCGAGGGTCGTGGCCAGCGGCTTCTCCGAGTAGACGTGCCGCCCGGCGGCCAGGGCCGCCAGCGTCACCCCGGCGTGGGCCTTCGGCGGCGTCAGGTTGAGGACCACGGACACCCGCTCGTCGGCCAGGAGGCGCGGCAGGTCCTCGTAGACCCGCACCCCGTGCCGCCGCGCGACGCGGGCGGCCCGCTCGGGCAGCAGGTCGTGGACGCCCGCCAACGCGAGACCCGGGTGGTCGGCGAGACCGTCGAGGTAGAAGTCCGACACGAAACCGCAGCCGACGACGGCCACGTACACGGGACGGGCGGGCACGGCGGACCCCCTTGTCTGTCGCCGTCAGGATAGGCGGGCCGCCGAGGGGCGGTGGGAGGCGGGTGTCGACGTCAACGTGGCGGCGGGGCCCGCGCGTTGACCCCGCGCACGGTCCGGGGTGACACTGCCGGTCGGTCCGCCGCGGCGGCCGTCGGACGTCCGGCCGCGGGCCCGGAGGGAGGAACGGTGGGCGCTGCCGGCGCGCGATGCTCCGTCGCCGTGATGACGCACCAGCTCCGGCTGCCCATGGCCGAGCGGCTGCGCGACCAGCTGCGGCGCCGCCACCCGGGGCTTCAGGTGCGGGTGGCGTGCGACACCGCCCCACCGGGCGAACGCGGCTCGCTGCGCTCCGCCCAGCTCGCCTGGTCCGCCGCCGGCCGGGACGCGACGCACCACGTGGTGCTCCAGGACGACGTGCGCCTGCCCGGGGACTTCCTCGGCGCCCTCCACGCGGTGGTGGCCTGTCGCCCCGACGAGGTGACCTCCCTCTTCGTCGAGTGGGGCGCGTGGACCGCCTCCGTCGTCCGCCTGGCGGCGCTCACCGGGGCCGGCTGGGCCGAGGTCGTCGACGACTACGTGCCGACGCAGGCCGTCGTGATGCCCGCGGCCGTGGCACGAGCCGTCGGCGAGCACCTGCGGGGCGAGCTCTCGGGCGGCGCGCCCGACGACGTCGCGCTCCACCGCCACCTGCTCGCCACGGGCCGGGTGCCGCACGTGGCCGTGCCCAACCTCGTCGAGCACCGCGACGCCGCCAGCCTGACCGGCAACCATCCGCACGGGCTGCGCTGCGCCGCCTGCTGGCTCGGCGACGCCCCGGCCGGCGGCGTCGACACCGGGCGCGCGGTCACGGGCGTGGACGCGGTCCCGGTGATGGCCTGGTGGGGGCGGCCCGGCTGTTACGTGCGGATGCGGGACGCCACCGCGCCCGAGGGCTGGCGCAAGGTGCCGGCGCTGCCGGCGCTCGCGTGGTTCGGCCTCTCCGAGCGGGAGGTCGGGGAGGCGGGCGCGGCGGCGGTGAACGGCCCCGACCGCGCCACGGTGGCGGCGCGTGGCCTGCTCGGCGAGGAGCTGCTGTTCGAGCTCTGGCTGGCGGCGTTCCTCCTCGGCGTGCGCGCGGCGCAGCTCACGCCCGCGTCGGGCCCGGCCGGTGCCGCGCGGGCCGTCGCCGCACGCGTGGACACCCCGCTCGCGCGCCGCGCCCTGACGACCATGCCGCTGGGCGCCGTCCGCAACCTGGTGCCCCGCCACCGGCTCGCGCGGGCCGCGGCGGTGCTGACGCCGCTGGTCCGCCGCGCGGTGCTGCTCGGCGCCGGCAGCGGACGAGGGCCCGGCGGCTGACCGCTCGCCGGCCGAACGCGTCCCGCCGACCGGCCGGCGGAGCGGGTCGCCTGCGGGGTGGCCTCGCCGGCTGTGCAACCGCGCACCTGCGGCAGTTGCACAGCCGTGCCGTGCCGTGCCGCGCCGTGGTCCGGCCCCACCCGGCCGCAGTGACGCGGCCAGCGGGCGCCGCTCCCCGACCCGCCGGGGACGGCGGGACGGCGACCCTCAGCCGTACCGGCCCGCGAGGGCGGCCGCCGCCGCGAGTTCCTCGCAGCGCCGCAGCAGCGGGTCGCCGGCCGCCAGACGGGTCACCGCCCGCAGGGCGGGCCCGACGGCGGCCTCCCCGGCGCCGCCACCGTCGCGCAGCGCCCGCCGCACCAGGCGAGGGATCTCGCCCGGCACGCCGAGGCCGTCGGCCGCCCGGTCGAAGAGCGGCACCAGGGCCTCCGGGTCGGGGGTGCAGTGGCCCCAGGCGCCCAACAGCGCCCGCACGGTCCCGGCCAGCCGGTCGAGGTCGGACGGCGGGGCGCCCGCCCGGTCCGGGTGGCGCAGCGCGTGGACCTCCCACGTCGCCTGGTACATCGGCAGCACCTCGACGTGGGTCGACTCCAGCTCCTCGGCGAGGTGGTCGTCGCCCGGCCGCAGGTCCCGCTGGGTGTAGAGGGCGTGGAGCCCGGTGGCCACCCTCGGCGGGAGGCGCCGCAGCACGGGGGCGGGCCCGGTGAGCAGCGACACCAGCGGCGCCGACCACTCCCGGACGACGCCGAGCGGCAGCACCGTCACCGTCAACGGCACCGGGCAGGGCACCAGCCCGTCGCGGGGGAAGGTGGTGCGCTGCACCCGCTGGGTGTGGTCGGTCAGGGCCACGATCTGTGCCGGCCCGTGGGCCGTGGCCAGGTCGTCGGCGAGACGGCCGGCGAGGAACAGCCGCGTCCTGCCCACGCGGGCGAGCAGCGCTCGGGCGAGCGCCGCCGCGTCCAGGCCCCAGGCGCTGACGAGGATCTCCGTGGGCACGACGGCGGGCGGTGGCGCGGCCGGCGAGGCGCCCACGCCGCCGTCGACGGGCTCCGTCACGTCGCCGCCCCGCTCGTCCCGCCCGTCCCGTCCGCCCGGCCCGTCCCTCCGCCCGAACCGGTCAGCTCGGGCAGGTGCCTGGCCACCTTCTCGAACGCCTCGCAGTAGCGGTCCACCAGCTCCGCCTCGTCGGGGAAGGTGAAGGTGGGCAGGCTCAGCGAGGTGCGGTGCAGCTCCTCGGCCACGGGGAAGTCACCGGGCCGGTGGGCCGGCAGCCTGACCGGCGGGCCCGAGCGGTGCAGCGGCACCTCGCCGTCCGCGAACAGCGACAGCAGGTGCAGCGGCCTGGACCCCGGCGGGTGGACGTCGAGGCCCTCCCGCGCCAGGGCGTCGGCGACGGTCCTGGCGCCCGCCGCGAGCCACGGGCCGGTCAGGCGGGGCTTGAAGCCGTAGTACGCGCCCCGGTCGCACCCCGGGCGCGTGACCGGGGTCAGGATGCCGTCGATGCCGGCGAGGCCGTCGGCGAGGCGCCCCAGCAGCTTCTGCCGCGTGGCGACGCGCTCCTCGAGGGCGCGGGAGCTGCTGAGCGCCAGGGCCGCCGCGAACGGGTGCATGCGGTAGTTCAGCCCGAAGCCGGTGCTGGTGTACCGGCTCAGCTCGCTGGTGACGTCCTGCTCCGCGCGCACCCGGAAGTGCCCCAGCAGGCAGGCGCGTTCGTGGGTCTCGGTGTCGCCCGAGGCCAGCAGCCCGCCCTGCCCCGCGTAGACGATCTTCGCGGCCTGGAAGCTGAACGCGGCGGCGTCGCCCAGCGTCCCGACCTCGCGGCCGTGGTAGCTCGCGCCGTGGGCGTGTGAGCAGTCCTCCACCACCCACAGGCCGTGCCGCCTGGCCACCTGGAGGATCGGGTCCATGTCGCAGGGGTGGCCCCACAGGTGCGTCACGACGATGCCCACCGTCCGGGGCGTCACCGCGGCGGCCACCGCCGCCGGGTCGATGTTGCCGGTGTCCGGCTCGGCGTCGCAGAGCACCGGGGTGGCGCCGAGCTGGACCAGCGGCATGACCGTCGCCAGGAAGGTGTTGGTCGGCGCGAGCACCTCGTCGCCCGGCCCGGCGCCGAGCGAGGCGAAGGCGGAGTGGAGGGCGGCGGTGCCCGAGGCGAGCCCGAGGGTGCGGCGCCCGCCGAGCCGGGCCGACCACAGGTCCTCCAGTTCCTCCAGGACGCCCTCGCGGCCGTAGTACGACAGTTCGCCGGCGTCCATCAGGGCGTTCACCGCGGCCCGGTCCCCGTCCGAGACGCGGGGCCAGACGAAGCGGTGCGGAGGTGAGATCACCGGGGTTCCGCCCTGGAGGGCCAGACGGTCGTGGGTCCCTGTCTCGCTGGCAGTCACGTGGGATACCTCTCACTCGTGGCGTCGGAGTCGGAGTCGGAGTCGGAGTCGGAGTCGGATGTCGGCAGTCGTGTCCTCTCCCACTCCCGGGCGAGCCGGGCCAGGGAGCGCCGCGGCCGGTAGCCCGTGGCCGACTGGAACCGTCCCGAGTCGACCGAGCGCCCGACGCGCGCGGGCACCTTCCATCCCCTCAGGGCGGCGCGCGCGACGAAGCCGGGCAGGTGGCGCTCCAGCACCGCGTGGGAGTCGGTGCCGAGAGCCAGGCGGGAGTCGCGGTCCAGCGGCAGGTCGCTGGCGACGCAGTAGACGCCGCCCGGCAGCTCGTGGGTCGCGCACGCGGCGACCACGGCGTCGACGGCGTCCTGGAGGTCCAGCCCCGTGGAGAGCTTGCGGAGCTGGTAGTCGTGTTCGTCCTCGCGGTAGAAGCGCCCCAGGCGCAGCGAGACCGCCGTCATCGACGTCCCCGCCGCCGCGGCGGCGACGACGGACTCGGAGGCCAACTTGGAGGAGGCGTACGGGTTGTCCGGTGCCGGCGTGCGTCGCTCGTCGAGGATGGCGGCCGGCTCGCCCGGCGGCGTGGCCGGGCCGTAGACGGCGGTGGTGCTGGCCAGGACCATCCTGCCCACGCTCCCCGAGGCCGCCGCCTCGGCCGCGACCTGCCGCGTGCCCTCCACGTTGGACCGCCACAGCTCGGCGACGCGCGCGCCCTGCCGCAGGTGCAGCCCGTGCAGCCCCGCGAGGTGGACGACCACCCGACAGCCGTCCATCGCCCGGCGCACCTCCTCGTGGCCGCGGGTGGCGAGCACGTCGGCGACGACGCGGCGCACGGCGAGGGAGGGGTCGGCCAGGAAGTCGGGGAAGCGGAGGTCGACGACGGTCACGTGGTGGCCGGCGCGCGCCAGGTGGACGGCCAGCGCGCTGCCGAGGCGGCCGCCGCCCCCGGTGATCAGGACGGGGAGGCCGGCCGGGCCGGGTAAGCGCTCGCTGGGGTCGCTCCCGTTCTCCGGTCCGCTCTCCTCGACCCGGTCCGCCCGGTCCCGCCGGTCCCGCCGGTCCGTCCGGTCCGGCCGGTCCGTCCGGTCCGGCCGACCCGTCCGCGCTGTCCGTTCCGTCAGCTCCGTCAGCTCCGCTCGTCGAGCGGGCGACGCCTCCGTCGCCCCGTTCCCGCCGCCCGCGCCCTCCGCCGTCCCCGCGCCGTCCGCGCCGTCCGTCCTGCCCGTGCCGCCGCCGTCCGCGTCGGCGTCAGCCGCTCTGTTCGCTCGTTCGTCCACCGGCTCGTTCATCGGGTTCTCCCGTCTGGGCCGCCTCGCCCGCCTCTCCCGACGACCCGTCGTCGAGGTCCGGCAGGTCCACGAGGTAGGAGCCGCCGCCGGCCCGGAAGCCGACGCGCTGGCGGTAGCCCGCGGCGCGGGCGTAGCGCACCAGCCGTCCGTACTGGTCGGCGGCCTGGTCGGGGTAGTGCGCGTCGCTGGCCAACGTGATCGGGACGCCGGCCTCGTGACCCATCCGCAGCAGCGTCGGAGCCGGGTACGGCTCCAGCGCCTCGTAACGCAGCCCCGCGCTGGAGACCTCCAGGGCGACGCCGCCCCGCCGGGCCGCCGCCACCACCCGCTCGTACAGGTCGGTCGGCTCCTCCTCGCAGCGGTGGCCGAACTTCTTCACGACGTCGGGATGGGCGAGCACCTGCACGGAACCGGACTCGGCCAGCTCCGCGACGAGCCCGAAGTAGTCCTCGTAGGCCCGCCGGATCCCGCGCCGCGCGAACTCGGCGGCCACCGCCGGGTGGTCCACCGCCCAGGCGCCGATGAAGTGCACGGAGCCGATGAGGTAGTCGAAGGGGTACTGGGCGAGGATGTCGGCGATCTGCTCCATGCGCCGGGGCAGGAAGTCGACCTCCAGGCCCAGCAGCACCGGCAGCCCCCTGTCCCGTGCGGACAGCACCGCCCCGGCGTACCGGTCGAGGTGGAGGTTCAGCTCGTCGTAGTAGTAGCGGCGGGAGTGTTCGGTCAGCTCCTCGCGGTCGCCGAGCCAGAAGCCGGCGGCGGCCGGCTCGATCTCGACGAAGCGGTGCATGTGCTCGGTGAAGCCGACCTCGGTGGCGCCGCGTTCGAGCGCCCGCTCCACGTACGCGTCGACGTGCGCCTTGGGGTAGACCCCCGGCGGCGGGCTGTCCTCGCGCGGCACGTGGGGGTGGAGGTGGACGTGGTAGTCACCCATGCCGGGTCACCGCCTCCGTCCCGTCCACGACGTCGTCCGTGCCGTCGGCCGCGCCGAACCGCGCCTCGTAGCGCGCCAGGGTCGCGGTGAGCTCGGCCCGGGCGTCGACCCCCGCCGCGTTCGCGAAGCTGAGCAGCGAGAAGAGCACGTCGCCGAACTCCTCGCGCACCCGCCGGGGCGCCGGCCCGTCGCCCGCGGTGGGAGCGGGGGAGTAGCCGTGCTCCTTGAGGTGGGCGCCGGCCAGCTCCCCGAGCTCGGCCGTGGCGTCGAGCAGGGCCGTCTCCGCCGTCACGCGGAGCCGGAGCCGCTCGCGGGCGTCGGCGACCAGGCGTTGCAGGGTGGCCAGGTC